>PLUZ01000433.1 GCA_003162995.1 Methylocapsa sp.
CGCCTTCGGCGCTTAACCGGACAGCAGTACTATAAAATCTATCTTTTTTCATGGCTTCACCATCCGAAATTTGAGTGTCTGCACGCGCCAGAGACCGTTCATGAAATTCTCAAAATCCTCTTGATCGTCGAGGAAACGGCAGTTGAAGGCGTAGGTGAATGTCGCTGTGATCGCAGTTGCGGGAGGCAGCGTGATTGCAGCGGACGACACGGTTGCGTGCGAGACGGTCGACCATACCGGAAGGGCAGTTGGAGCCGCGCTGCCGATGGCCGCGACCGCACCGGCAACATAAATGCCGTCCCCTGTCGTTCCAGCATAATTCGTGGTGCCAACCGGATTCGCGGTTAGAACCGTGAGGGTCGGCGCGGCTGTGGCGGCCATATTAACGGTCATGGAGACCCAATACCAGCCGCCGCCAAGGTTCGTGATTGACGACGCCAGAACGCCGCCCGTGGCCGATGTAATCGCGCCGGTCGAGAGATTGGCGTTCACTTGTTGATTGGTGACGCCATCGTTGATCTCGAGCTGGCAAGCCGTCCGCGTCTGGGCCTGGACATAAGCCGCGAAGACAATTTTCGTTCCGGAGGCTTGAGACGCTAAGCTCTGAGTCGTGTAATGATAATTCGTCGTGTTATCTTCGGCGAGTAGCTGCGCCGAGGTAGTGCCTGCCGGCGGCGCGATCGTGAAAGTGAGCGTGTTCGGCGTCGTGGCCGTCCAGCCGGACGGCTGGTTGACCCCGTTGAGATAGACGTTCGAGACCGCCGTGACCCAGGACACCGGCTCGACCGCGCCGCCGATCGCGCGGCCGAATGTGAATGCCGTTGTAACCCCGTCGCCGAACGCCTGCGTCGTGGGCTGCGCAACCGCTGAATTATCGGTTGGATCGGTATAGAGGAAAGTCCCGTATTGGCCTTGAAGCTGAATATACAGCCCCATGAGGCTTTGCAGCGAATTCGCGGTGAGGCCGGTCCAGGTGCCGTTAGAGTCCAATCCTTCGATCGTCAGCTCGAACTCGTAAAGCCCCTGATAATAGAGTGGTGCGCGGACCTCGCGGCCGGAGACATGCCCGGCGATTCGCGTGGCGAATGTCGGCCGCTTGTGGACGCTCCAGCCGAGGCCGGGCAGCGTCGGGAAGCTTGGCGGGGTTGTCATTGCCGCACCGTCCGCAATTTGAGCGCCTGGAGCGACCAGAGCCGCGACATGAATTCTTCAAGGTCTTCGCTGTCGTCATCGAAGCGGGCGAGGACCGTTCCGGAAGCCGCAATCGACACTGGAACCGGAAATGTGAACGTCGTCTCACGTCCCTGCATTTCCGCATAGAACCCGGCAAGCATCTGGAAATCTTGCACGATGTCCATCCGCAAGAGGTTGACAACGATCTCAATCTCCCAGATCGGCGTTGAGACCTTGGCGAAGCGGCTCCCGCGCCCGCTCACATGCTCCGCCACGCCCGTCGTGAAGGCTGGGCGATAGTGCGTGCTCCAGCCCTGCCCTACCAGTGTGGGGAAGGTCTGATAGGGGCCCGGAACATATGGCGCATCTGGTACTGGCGGCGTGATGAACGGCTCTTTGCCGTTGAGCCAGTTTCCGGCCGGCCAGTTTTTCGCATCCCCCCAAACGCCGGCCAGATTCGGGAACGCCGGGAACGGCCGCGCATCCCAGTTCCAGACCGAGCAAAACGCTGGCTGGATCATTTGGAGGCCGGCAAGCGATTGCGCATTGTGGCCGTCGACGAACCAATATTCGTAGATGGCCTGCAACGCCAAAAGCGAGATGATCTGATCCGGCTTCGGCAGATAGCTCAGACCGTCCGCTGCGCGCCAGGCCGACCAATAGGCCGTGCCGCTCTCCGAGGAAGCCGCGTCATAGAAGAGATTTGGCTGATTCGTGCATTTGTCGTTCGAGGGGAAGCCGTATTCGGTGAACACGATCGACTTCGATTGCAGCACCCAGCCGGTCGCCGGCCCCTTTGGACTTTCGCCGCTCCCGTCGCCGTCATCGTACAGAGCATAGTGCTGGTTGTTCCACCACCAGCGCAGGNNGTTTGTTGCCGAGGATCTGTTGATTGGCGTAAAAGTGCTGGCGCGTTTGGGTGTACCGGTCATCGGTTGGATTGCCGGGGAGCGACACGTAAAGACCGGAGCCGAGCGGATCGAGCCCACGCCCGAGATTGTTGGAATCGAAATAGAACCAGTTGAATTTCTCGCCACCCTCGATATTGGCCTTGAGATAGGGCTTCGAGTAGATCGTCGCCTGACCGGTGAGGCCAAGATTGCTCATCACCGATTGCGCGGGCGGCCATGCCGATCCGGCCGAGATGATCCCATAGTCGCTTTCGGATGTGACCGCGCTCGAAACCGCCCCGTCATCGGACGAGGAAAGCACGGCATCCTCCTCGACATGGCCATAATCCCAGAACTGATCGAAGGACGTAGGCGCAGCCCAATTCGCAATGTCGAGATTGTTGCTTTGGCCGGAGGCTTCTAGGCTTCCGTCGCCAGTTGTCCAATCGGAGACTGGCAAATAATTATCGAGACATACAAGATCGACATCGGGGCTTGACCAAAGTTGATCGAGATGCGGCCATTGGCCGTCCGCGACCGGAAGCGCCGGGTTGGCGTTCGGGTGCTGCCAGCCCATCCAACTCGACCAGTCGGCGGCATAGGAAATGAGATTGTGGAGTCCCATCAGGTCTTTCGTCAGCGACGCCGCGTTCAAAATGGATCGCACGTCGGCGCAAAGCTGCATCAGGCCGCCATTCACCGTGTCATAGACGAAGGGATAATCCCAGATTGGAGGAGTTCCGGTTCCGGTGATCGACCAGGCGGGGCCGCGAATGGTTTCAAGACCGCGAAGCTCAGATCCAACAAGGAATAGATCCACACCGCCGGCCAAAACACAAAGATTTCCATAATGCAGGATCATCCTTCGATATGTGTAATCGGTCGACGAGCCGGAATAGTGAACCGCGCCACCGGAGACCGTGAAATCGGAAGGAACCGCCGTGCCGAGAAAGTTTCTCACCGCCGTTTGCGCGCCGGTCGAGACATCCGCGCCGTTGTAAGTGATCCGTCCGCGCCACGCCTTGTCGCCATTGTCCATGAGGATGAACGGGTAGAAGACGACACGGTAGCCCTGCGCTTTCAGATAGGTGATGCACTCGACGATCGATGCGTCGGACGGCGTGCCGCCGTAAGTGAAAGCCCCGTTGGCGTCTTGCGAGATCGGGATAATGCCGAACGAGGATTGGGTGAGCCCGGAAACCAGCCAATTGTCCGAGACCCAGGCCGAGCCGTTCCACTTCTCGAAAGTGCCGTTGATATAGGTGGTCGAGGCATAAATCTTGCAAGCTGTGATGTCGGTGCTGTCGCCGAACCAGGCGCAGACCACGGCAACCGTCGTGCAGCCGGGGAAATTCGCCTGGAGCTGGCTTATCGCATAGGTGAGGTCCGCGCTCGGCGGCGTGCCACCATATGTCGAGGACGGGGGGAAGACGGAATTGAGCCCCTGGTAGAAGTTGATCGGGAGCATGACGGCGCCGGAATAGGCCCGCTGGCCTTGATGCGGCGTCGTGCCATAGGTGAACTCGCCCGTCGCGGGGAGAAGATTGACCCCATTGACGAAGCCCATGTGTAAGGTTGCCGTTCAAAGCTTTGAGAGGCCGATATGCGAACCCGTGCGAACGCTTTCATTGACCGTGCGCAGGATCTGTTTGGAATTGTTCTTGAGGAACTGCCGGACACTGTGGCCATCCATGGCTTGAACATTGAAGTTCAGAGCATGATGGACATGCACCGTTCCGGCGACGCCATTGCTACCTTCCATCATATTGCGGAAAGCTGCAGCGGGACCAGCCGGGATTATCATCTCCCCCTGGTGAACCTGGGCAACCATATCGCCGGGCAGGCTCCAGGCGCCGGTATCGTAATGAGGTATGGCAGAAAGCACTGTTGCCTCGCCAGCGGCGGCAGGGCCGGCCGCCGCCGGGCCAAGGACTGGCGAAAGAAAGCCGAAGATACCAGCAAAAGTCTCGCTCGCCGATGCTGTGATTGTTTTCAAGATGGAGTTGATTGTCGCCGCATTCGACCCCGCCGATCCNNCCGCCGTGACCGCAGCTGTTTTCGCAGCCTCCCCAGCTTGCGTCGCTGCGGTCTGTGCAGCAATGCCAGCCAGCCAATCGGCGGCCATTTTCACTTTGGCCTGGGCGAATGACTGAATAATCTGCAACAGGACATTCCGCGCCGCGTCGCGAAGCTTCATATGCCCCGTAATCATGCTCATGATTGAAGACGAAACACTCGAACCTATCTGTTCGAAGGTGTGTCTATAGTCACTGTTGATTTGCTGGGTAACACTACGCTCGATTTCACGCATCCGAAGCGCAGACTGACTAGCAAGTTCCTCGATCTGGCGCTGCGAGGCAGCATAAGCTACAGTCCCTTGTTGATAAGTGCTTTGCAGTAATTGAAGGTGCTGACGCTCAATGTCTTCACGCTGCGTCTCAAGCGAAAGAAGACTTGAAAGCTCTTCTTGGCGCGAGATCTGCGCCGTCTGTGCTTGCTCCTTGATAAGCGAACTCTGATCTTTTACGCCATTCAAGGCAATATCATATCGCGCTTGCTCATTTTGTCGTGCGATCGCTAGTTCATTGTCGCTTGATGTCTGCGCCGTTGAAATCCTCCGCGTCACATCACTAGTATAGGCTTGTGACAGCGAAGCGAAGGAGGCGTTAATCTGGGCGGCACCGCTGCGTAAGGTGCTGATCGTCGTTTCGACCGCACTCGTCGCCTGCTGCATACCCCTTTGCAAGTCTGAAACGTCGGCGCTAAATGTAATGGAGACGTCGTCCGCCATATCCTTGCTTTCAATAGGATCTGAGCCGAAGTTAGGCTTGCAGATCTAGGAGTTGATCAGGGTTTTGCTTGGGATCAGCTTCTGCGATCTCTTGATTTCTTCGTTCTAGCAGACATCAGATTTGCCGAGTTTCCCGGCCAGCGAGCCATGGTCTCCTGCTCGCTTGCGCTACAGATCTCACCCGTTCTCTCCGAGGCGCACAAAGCCATTAGGGAAGCGAGCTATAAGACCACCTATTCCACTTGGATCGGTTTTGCTGTTCGTAATCGGCTGCTCTGGCTTTTGCTCGATGCGATACACGCATTTCAAGATTTCATTAACCGGAGGAGAATTGCGCCAGTACGCGAATAAACCAAATACGTCGTGTAGTGTCATTTCATCGATCTCTGCGGGCGTGTAGCCACAACTCGTCATAAGTCTCGCATAGATGAAACTGAAATCAATGCGGGCGGACCCTTTGCACGGACCTCGCCCGCTTACACTTCCCCCAGTCCGGCATCTCCACGCGCCGGTGTTTCAACAAAACCACCAAGACGCAAAACCGTCGCCATGGCGGCGCCAATTTCTGGCGCTGTCGCCTCGATGTCACCGAGCGAGCTGGTCGCTTCGGCGTGATCACGACCCAGTGCAATTGCGACAATAGCCATTGCGGCCGCGACATTGCCTTTTGTCTCGGCGGCGCTCGACATTAGGATGGGTTCGATTTCTTGAACTTGACGCAACGTTAAAGGCCGCACCAGCCATTCACGCACACCGAGCCTGATGGTCACTGGTTGCAACCGCATGTTAAGAAGCCTCCGCGAACGACCAAGTCATCACGTTGCCGGACGCGTCGGCAAAGCAGGAGAAGTCAAACTCAGGAATGATGAAATCTTCAAGCTTGGTATCGAACGTCAGCTTGTTCGCCGTACAGTTGTTGAGCTGCAAAGAGATCGCCTGGCCCTGGAATGTAGTATAGAATTTGGCCTTAAAAGTTGGAGTCGTGCCTAACAATTGGTTGGCGATGGCGATTTTCTGGCCCGCGCTGGTGATGCCGTAGGTGTAGCTAATAAGTACCTTTACACCGGCCACATTGTCGGCCGATGAAAACGTATAGACACCTGTAGACGTATTGACCGAATACTGGCCTGCCACCGGAGACGACGGGACGAGTGTTAATGGTAACCCAGTCGTGGCATTGATGACACCAGCATCTTCCATATAGGTCGCAGCATTGGCGACCGTGATCGTAAACGGCGTCGTCGGAATGGCCGTTGGGCCTTCCGCGAATGAGGTAGCGATCTGGCCAGCTACTGGTGTCACGCC
>PLUZ01000474.1:0-198 GCA_003162995.1 Methylocapsa sp.
GGCGCGGCGCTCGGACGCACGGTGAACTCTCTGAACGAGGCAACCAAGATTGCCCTTGCGACACCGGGCGTGAAACAAGTGATCACGATTGCCGGAATTTCTGTCCTCGACAATAGCGCAACGCTGGCCAATGCCGGCGTCAATTATGTCATCTTTGATGATTGGAGCAAGCGCGCGAAGGAAAAGGGACAAGATCTC
>PLUZ01000474.1:204-14930 GCA_003162995.1 Methylocapsa sp.
CTAGCTTCAATTATAGGCAGCTTAATGATGTCACGGAGACGGTCGTCAAGACGGCCAAGGCCACACCGCAGATACAGCGGATCCTCACCACTTTTCGCCCGGACGCGCCGCACGTCGGCCTCACCGTCGATCGCATCCAAGCAGAAACCTTACGGGTCCCGGTCGGTGATGTCTTCGACGCGCTGACCTCTTATGTCGGCTCGACCTATATCAACCAGTTCAACAAATTCGGTCTCTCGCTGCAAGTCTATGCACAGGCCGACTCTCAGTTCCGTCTGCAGCCCGACGATCTCCTGAACATGTATGTGCGCAGCCAGGACGGAAATATGGTACCGCTCGCAACGCTCGCCCATCTCACCCCGCTGACTGCGCCGCCGCTGATCACGCTTTACAATCTCTACCCATCCGCCACGATCATCGGGACGCCCGCGAAAGGGTTCAGCTCCGGCCAGGCAATGGCCGATATGGAGAATGTTGCCGCGAAGACGCTGCCGAACGACCTTGGCTATGAATGGAGCGCGATGTCCTATCAGGAAAAGGTCACCGGCAATCTGCTCTATTGGGGCTTCGCCTTGTCGGTGCTGCTTGTCTATCTCGTCCTCGCCGGACAATATGAAAGCTGGATCCTGCCGCTGGCCGTGATCTCGGCAGTTCCGCTGGCGCTTCTTGGACCGGCGACAACGCTGACGAGCCTCGGGGTCGACAATAATCTTTATGTTCAGATCGGGCTGATGCTTCTGATCGCCTTGTCGGCCAAAAATGGCATTCTGATCGTCGAAGTGGCGCGCGAACTCCGGATCATTGATCGCAAGCCGATATTGGAAGCGGCGGTCGAAGCGGCGCGGACCAGGTTCCGGCCAATTCTCATGACCTCCTTCGCCTTCATCCTCGGCGTCTTGCCTCTTGTGCTTGCGACCGGAGCCGGAGCCAATGCGCGGAAGTCCCTCGGGATCAGCGTTTTCACCGGCATGATCGCGTCGACTTGCCTGGCGGTCGTTTTTGTCCCGGCGTTCTTCGTCGTGCTGCAGCGGCTCCAGGAGCGTAAGGATAAAAAGAAGCCGGCGGATGAATGCGCGCTCGCCCGCGAGCACGAGCCCATGAGCAATGGCGGCTAGAGCATGCTCCCAAGAGTTGCAGACTTTTTGGACAAGGTCATGCGACAATACAAAAAGAGATAAAGAGAATGGGCGATTCATCTTGAAACGGTCATGGTCTAGCTACTTTGCGCAACGGGGCGTCAGTCGACGCGATCGCCGCAGGTCACGAGGAACGAGCCCGGCGCCGAATCCGCCGTGCCTGCTGTCTCCGGTCCAAAGCTCTTGGAGGCACCAAATCCATGCGCCTTGCACCAGGCATCCGCTACAATGATGCCGCATTGCGAACCCGCCTTGAGGCATTCCTCGAAGCCGTAGCCGTCGTTGGACGGAATGATCAATGTCCGGGATTCTGCCGCCCGTGATGGAAGTGAGAGAGCGGTGGCGGCCAAAATGCCGCTGAGGAGGAAAAGCACCCAGCGGAAAATCCTGCGGCGGTCGTAAGCGAGGACGTCTAGTTTGGCGGCTGGCGTGGCGGGCATGGTGATTGTGGACATGGGAAACTCGGCAATTGGCAGGAACTAGACGGTATCTGACGCGAAGTGCTTGAAAATTGTGTTAACCCCAAGGCAGCGATAAAGTTCATTTGCTAACGTCGAGCTTGACCAATAGAGCATTCCGCGCGCATAGACGTGTGATGACGCACGTGACCGGCGCTTGCCGGGCCTTTCTTTCGATTTCGATTTGTATCGGCTAGCCTTGCCCCTGGCTGGAGCCGTCGCGTCCTCATTTAGAGTTCGTCCTTGATGCCCCAGGCCAGAGCAGGCTCAAGGGGACCACATGCCGCTGCGGCTCTATAATACGCTCACGCGCCGGAAACAGGATTTCGCGCCGATCGATCCCGCGAATGTGCGCCTCTACGCCTGCGGCCCGACGGTTTATGACCATTTGCATATCGGCAATGGGCGGATGCTGATCGTCTTCGACGTGCTCTTCCGTCTGCTGCGCCATGTTTATCGCCCGGATCACGTCACCTATGTCCGCAACATCACCGACGTCGACGACAAGATCAACGCGCGGGCGGCGGAGCGCGGAGTCGATATCCGCGTGCTGACGGATGAAATGACGGCGATCTTCCATGAGGACGCCAAGGCGCTAGGGTGCTTGCCACCGACCGTTGAGCCCCGCGCCACGGACCATATCGCCCAGATGATCGCGATCATCGAGCGGCTGATCGCCAAGGGCCATGCCTATGCGGCGGAAGGCCATGTTTTATTCGATGTGCGCGCGATGCCGGCTTATGGAAGGCTGTCGCGGCGTTCGCTCGACGATATGATCGCGGGCGCGCGGGTCGAGGTCGCGCCCTATAAGCGCGGCCCTATGGATTTTGTTTTATGGAAGCCTTCGAGCGCTGCTGAGCCTGGCTGGGAAAGCCCCTGGGGGCGCGGGCGGCCCGGCTGGCACATCGAGTGCTCGGCGATGAGCTGGGAATATCTCGGCGAGACCTTCGACATCCATGGCGGCGGCATCGACCTTGTGTTTCCGCATCACGAGAACGAAATCGCGCAAAGCTGCTGCGCCTTCGGGCATGACGTGATGGCGAATGTCTGGATGCATAACGGCCATCTCCAGGTCGAAGGCGAGAAAATGTCGAAGAGCCTGGGCAATTTCGTGACGATCCACGAGCTCTTGCACACCGATAAATTCGGCGGGCGCTCCTGGCCCGGCGAAGTGCTGCGGCTCGCCATCTTGAAGACGCACTATCGTCGGCCGGTCGATTTCACGGTGAAGGCGCTGGAGGAGGCGGAGCAGACACTAAGGAGATGGCAGGGTTATGCTTTGCATTCAAATCGAATTGAAGATCCTCCACCTGCATTTATAGAAACGATCGAAGACGACCTCAACACTCCAGAGTCCCTTAGCAAAATTCATTTTCTCACGCGAATTGGAGTCATTCCAGGCTATTCTTTTTTGGGCCAATCGTCCTATGCCTCCACCGAAGAAATCAAACGCTCGTCGGCTAAATTGCGGGGTTGCTTGCGAATGCTCGGTCTGAGCCGGGTCGGTGAAGCCGATTGGAATCGGGTGTCAGTCGATGATGCCCGGAGAGTTAAGATCGAAATGTTTGTCTCGCGCCGCAATGAAGCCCGATCGGCTAAGAACTGGGCCGAGTCCGATCGCATCCGGGATGCACTCGATGCGATGGGTGTCATGTTGAAAGACAACAAAGACGGCACCACGACTTGGGAACCAAAGCGATGAACGACAGCGCTTTTCCAAAACCTACGCTGCGGCCTTACCTCGCCTCCGACCTCCCGCTTCTCAGCGAAATCCGCTTCGCGGCGATCGAGGAACTGACCGTCGACGATTATGACGAAGCGCAGCGCCGCGCCTGGGCCTCAATCGTGGATGATGATGAGGCGTTTGCGAAAAATCTCGAAAACAACTTGACCATCGTCGCGCTGATCGGCGGCGGTCCGGTTGGTTTTATCGTCTTGAAGGACGGCGGCACGATCGACCAGCTCTATGTCCATCCGGCCGTCGCCCGCACGGGCGTCGCGTCTGCCCTCGTTGACGCGATCGAGAAACTTGCTGCCGCGCGCGGCACGGCCACGCTCGTGACCGATGCCAGCGACACGGCAAAACCTTTCTTCGAGGTGCATGGCTACCAGGCGGTTCAACGCAACACGGTCGAGATCGACGGCCTATGGCTCGGCAACACGCGTATGACAAAAGCGCTCCCGCCCAAACCCAAGCGGAACGGCTCTCCATGATGCGCGAAAAACTCAGCCTTTTGGACACGACCTTGCGCGATGGCGCGCAGATGGCTGACGTCGATTTTTCGCTCGCCGACAAGCGCCATATCGCGGCGCTGCTCGACGGTCTCGGGATCGATTACATCGAGGGCGGTTATCCTGGCGCCAATCCGCTCGACACGGAATTTTTCGCGCAAAAGCTCAAGCTGCAAAGCGCTCGCCTCTCGGCCTTCGGCATGACCAAAAGAGCGGGCCGCTCCGCCGCCAATGATCCGGGCATCGCCGGCCTTCTCGCGGCGCAAGCCGATGTCATCACCTTCGTGGGCAAGGCCTGGGATTATCATGTCCATGTCGCGCTCGGCTGCACACTCGAGGAAAATCTCGAAAATATAACCCAGTCGATCGAGGCGGCGCGGGCGCCGGGCCGCGAGGTGATCTTCGATTGCGAGCATTTCTTCGACGGCTTCAAGGCCAACAAAAACTACGCGCTGCAAGTCGCCAAGACCGCCCATGCGGCGGGCGCCCGATGGGTCGTGCTTTGCGATACCAATGGCGGAACGCTCCCGCATGAGATCGCGCGCATCGTCGCGGAGGTAGCGGAGCATGTCCCGGGATCTCATCTTGGCATTCACGCGCATGACGACACCGGCAATGCGGTCGCCAATTCGCTCGCCGCCGTGCTCGCTGGAGCGCGGCATATTCAAGGCACGCTGAACGGCCTTGGCGAACGGTGCGGCAACGCCAATCTCGTATCGCTGATCCCGACGCTCTTGTTGAAGCGCGACTTCGCGGATCGCTTTGAAATCGGCGTGACGCCGGAAAAGCTCGCGACGCTGGCCAAGGTCAGCCACACGCTCGACGAATTGCTCAATCGCGCGCCCAACCGGCACGCGCCCTATGTTGGCGCTTCGGCTTTCGCGACCAAGGCCGGTATCCATGCCTCGGCGGTGATGAAGGAGCCGAAGACCTATGAGCATGTCGCGCCCGAGGCGGTCGGCAACAAGCGCCGGCTGCTCGTGTCGGACCAGGCCGGGAAATCGAATATCCTCGCGGAACTTGAGCGGATTGGGGTGCGCCTCGACAAAGATGACCCCCGCGTCGCGCGTCTCCTCGACGAGGTCAAGGAGAAGGAACGGCTTGGCTATGCCTATGAGGGCGCGGATGCTTCGTTCGAGCTTCTGGCCCGCCGGATTCTCGGGCAAGTGCCGGATTATTTCGAGGTCGAGCGCTTCCGCGTCGATGTCGAGCGCCGCCACAATGCACAAGGCGATCTCGTCTCGGTGTCGGAGGCGGTCGTCAAGGTCAACATCGATGGCGAGACCTTGATCTCGGCCGCTGAAGGCGAGGGTCCGGTCAATGCGCTCGACCTCGCCTTGCGCAAGGATCTCGGCAAATATCAGCGCTTTATCGAAGATCTCGAACTCGTCGATTTTCGCGTCCGGATTTTCCAGGGCGGGACCGACGCGGTCACGCGGGCCTTGATCGAATTTCGCGACGCATCAGGAGAGAGCTGGTCGACAGTTGGCGTCTCCGCCAATATCATCGACGCCTCGTTTCAGGCGCTGACCGACGCGATCACCTACAAGCTTTTGAAGTCTGGCGCGCGGTGATCAAAAGGTGCGGCAGTTTAATCCTGGTTCGTATATTGTAAGATGAAACCATGCGGCAGGCCTCTCGGCGGGGCGGGGAACGGTGCCGCGCGGCGGACCGCTTCGAGATAGGCCGAATCGAGGACCGGGTCGCCGCTCGCGTGGTAGAGCGCCTGATGGGTCAGATGCCCGAGCTCATCGACGAAGAGACCGATCTGCCCGACGTGGATGAGGTGGCGCGCGCGGGCCTCCGGCGGAACATGCAATTGGCGGTTGATCAACCCCATCAGCAAGGATTCATAACTCGCCTTTTCGGTTCCACCGCTGATCGGCGCGGCTTTGGCCGAAGCTCCCACGGAATAAGAGGGGGCCGGAGCAAAGGCGGCAAGCTGTTGCGCGACCGTGATGTTTTTGCCCTGGGCGGGGGGAGCCTTGCTTGGTTGCGGTTTTTGTTTTGGCTGTTGCTTGGCTGGCGGCTCCGGCTGGGCTTTGTCGAGAGCCTCGGCATCGGGAGAGTCGTCGGTGAGTTTCTGCGGCTCCGATGGCGGTGATGGCGGGGCGGGTTTCTCTTCTGATGGAGACGCTGCCTTTTCCTGCTCCGGCTTGTCTTGGGAAGCCTGCGGCGAGGCGAGCTTGGGCGGCGGCGCGACGCGCGGCGCTTTCGTTTCCTTCTCGGGTTCTCCCTTGTGGGTCCTGCTGTCGTTGCCCGAGACCGGCGCGTCATGCGCGACTTGGACGTCTTCGAGTTGCACCTTTTCGGGCGGCGGCTTCTCCTTCACCACCGGCGGGGTTATGAGATCGGGCGGCGGCGGGAGAGACTTCGCGAGAGGTTCGGTCTTTTGCTCGGGCGGCATCTCGGCGACGATCTCCACCGGAATTTCTTCCGCCTGGGTGGACTCGCGGGAGATAGAGAAATCCCCGAAAAAAAGGAGTGCCAAAATCGCTGCGTGGACCAGGAAACACGCGGCGAGAATCAGGGCGAACAGCCTCGGCGCCTGGCGTTCCTCCGGAGCGGCCAGACGTTCAGCCGGGTACGCTTTGAGGTTGACATCGGGGGTTCCGGGGCCAGACGTCACGTTTCACCACACTCAATACGTGTTGCCATTGTCCTCGATAACACGGCCGTGGCCTTTTCTCATTCGCGCCGGTTTAAAGCCCGGAAATGAGCCGTCACAAGCGCGGATCGATGGTCTCCTTGCGCGCGCCGAGAAGTGCTGCCTTTGCCGCGGCGGTTTCAATCATCGGGAGAATATCCTCGATCTTTTCGGCAACAAGATAGCGCACTTCGAAAGGAATTTGAATAAAGCGCCGCTCGCGCATATGGGCGAAAAGCTGCAGCAAGGGTTGCCAGAACCCCCCAATGTCGGCGATCACGACTGGTTTCGTGTGACGCTCGAGCTGGACCCAGGTCAATTGTTCGGCGAGTTCCTCCAAGGTTCCGATGCCGCCAGGCAGCGCGACGAATGCGTCGGCGCGCTCGAACATCAGACGCTTGCGCTCATGCATGTCGCCGACGACAAGGCATTCCTGGATTTCGGGCAGGAAGTGCTCTTTATTCATCAAAAATTCCGGAATAATGCCCGTGACCCGGCCGCCATTGGCGAGAACCGAGCTGGCGATGGCGCCCATGAGACCGGTGGAGCCGCCGCCATAGACGAGGCCAAGGCCGCTCGCCGCCATGGCATAGCCAAGCTTTCGTGCCGCCGCTTCATAGATGGGGTCAGAGCCTTGGGCGGAACCGCAATAGACGCAGATGTTGGAAACCAGGCGGGAGCCCGCCTCGACGGCGATGTGTTTTGATGACATGGTCTGCTTGTCGCGCGCCGCCCTTATGGGGTCAAGAGCGCCTAAAACCGGAGGCGGTGCTGTGGCGCGCCGCCGGCCGGGACGCCGAGGCAGCGGATCATAAGACTGTGACATCATGAAGTCCCAAGAAAGTCCCAGCAAAATTGCATTGGCTCTCCCTTGCGATTTTGCCCCTGAGATCTTGCCGAGGTCCTTTGGTACCGCATCATTCGTGAAAACCGGTGGCCTGTTTTTGGAAATGATGCTTAGAGAGCCATATGTCGCGTTCATTCTCCTCCGGTGCCTTTACCCCTCAAGCCAAGGTTCAAGCAAAATCAGCGCCCGGCTCTACGCTCCGCAAGCTCTGGCCCTACATATGGCCATCCGGGCGGCGCGACTTGATGCTGCGGATTTATGCTTCCCTGGCTTTGATGCTTGCCGCGAAAATTGTCACGATCGCGGTTCCCTACTCGTTTAAATGGGCAACGGACGCCTTG
This sequence comes from Methylocapsa sp., assembly GCA_003162995.1. Taxonomy (GTDB): domain Bacteria; phylum Pseudomonadota; class Alphaproteobacteria; order Rhizobiales; family Beijerinckiaceae; genus Methylocapsa. The sequence continues at coordinate 7,866 of PLUZ01000474.1, forward strand.
AGCGGTCCGGCACAGGCTTCTCTGTCTAGTGTGATCGCCGGCCCCCTGGCCTTAACTCTTCTCTATGGGGGCCTGCGCATCGTGATGGCGCTCCTCACCCAAATCCGCGACGCGATCTTCGCTGATGTCGCGATGCATGCGGTACGGCGCCTTGCCCGCGATGTGTTTTCGCATTTGCATTCCCTGTCGCTGCGCTTCCATCTCGAACGCAAGACCGGCGGTCTCACCCGTATCCTCGAACGCGGCCGCAATTCGATCGAGACCATCGTGCGCACGACTATGTTGACGGCGGTTCCGACCGTCGTCGAATTTGTCCTGATCCTCGCTGTCTTACTTTACCAATTCGATTGGCATTATGCCGCCGTGGTGAGCGTGATGATCCTGGCCTATATGGGCTTCACCGCTTCCGCGACCAATTGGCGGATCGCGATCCGGCGGGCGATGAACGAGAGCGACACAGACGCCAATACCAAGGCGATTGACAGCCTGCTGAATTTCGAGACCGTGAAATATTTCACCGCCGAGGAGCGTGAAAAGGCGCGTTACGATAAATCCATCGCCCGCTACGAGCGCATGAGCGTCAAGACTTATACATCGCTTGCCTGGCTCAATGCGGGACAGGCGGTCATTTTTACCTTGGGATTGACGGCTGCGATGGCTATGAGCATCGCCGGAATCAAAAGCGGTGCCAATACGGTCGGTGATTTCGTCCTGATCAATGCGATGATGATCCAGCTCTATCAGCCGTTAAATTACATGGGCGTTGTCTATCGCGACATCCGGCAATCGGCGATCGACATCGAAATGATGTTTGCCATTCTGGGTCAGAATCCGGAGATCGAGGATCGTGCGGGTGCGAAACCGCTTGCCGTGACAAGCGGCAGGCTTTTGTTTGAGAATGTGTCGTTTCATTACGACCCGCGCCGGGCGATTTTGAAGGACGTGAGTTTCGAAGTGTCCGCCGGCAAGACCGTCGCGGTCGTTGGCCCCTCGGGCGCCGGGAAATCCACGCTCTCGCGCTTAATTTTCCGTTTCTACGAGCCTTCCTCGGGGCGGATTACCATCGATGGTCAGGACATCGCAATGGTAACGCAGACCTCCTTGCGCGCGGCGATTGGCATGGTTCCGCAGGATACGGTTCTTTTTAACGACACGATAGCCTATAATATCCGCTATGGCCGCTCCGACGCGAGCGACGCCGAGGTGCGGGAGGCGGCGCGGCTTGCCCGGATCGATCATTTCATCGAACAGATTCCGGGTGGATACGAGGCACAAGTCGGCGAACGCGGACTAAAACTGTCCGGCGGCGAAAAACAGCGCGTCGCGATCGCCAGAACCATTTTGAAGGCGCCGCCCATTCTTGTCCTCGACGAGGCGACCTCCGCACTCGACTCCTTTACCGAAGGCGAGATTCAGGATGCCCTCGATCTCGTCGCCAAGGGCAGGACGACCCTCGTGATCGCGCATAGGCTCTCGACAATCGTTAATGCCGACGAGATCATCGTGCTGGACCACGGCAAGATCGCGGAGCGCGGCGCGCATGTCTCGCTTCTTGCGCAAAATGGGTTATATGCGGCGCTGTGGAAACGCCAGAACGAGGTGCGGCAAGCCGAGGAAACCTTGCGCCGTGCCGCGATCGAAGAAGGGGGCAGGCTCAGCATCAAAATCGAGACGGAAGGATCGCCGGAGACCGAAGGCGAGCCGGAGGAGGAAGCTTCGTTGGACAAGGACCCGGTCATCCCAGCCGGTCTTTGATGGCGCTCATATGCAGGCAGATCCGTCAGCACCGTAATGGCGCCGGCTGGGACGCCCGCCGTTACTTTGTACGAGATAGGATTGCCCCATGTCGATGATCGATTCGATCCGCAGGCAGATAACGCCCATCCATCCGGAGGGCTATATTTTTGTCGCGGGCTTTGCCCTTGCCACACTTGTTCTTGGCTCGTTCGTTGGGTCTCTCGGCTGGATAGGCGCCATCGCCACTGCCTGGTGCGCCTATTTTTTTCGCGACCCGGTCCGTTTCACGCCGCTCGACGAAACTCTTGTGGTCTCACCCGCCGATGGCATCGTCTCCTCAATTGGTTATTTCGCGCCGCCGCCGGAGCTTGGCCTCGGCGCCGAACCGATGCAGCGGATTTCCGTGTTCATGTCGGTCTTCGATTGCCATGTGAACCGTGCCCCCGTCGCCGGGCGGGTGACCAAGATTGCCTACAAGCCCGGTCTTTTTCTCAACGCGGACCTCGACAAGGCAAGCGAAAACAACGAGCGCAATGGCCTTGTCATCGAGGCCGGCGGCGGCCGCTTTGGGGTAGTGCAGATCGCCGGATTTGTCGCGCGGCGGATTGTTTGTTTTGTCCGCCAGGGCGAGGCCGTTGGCGCCGGCGACCGGTTTGGCTTGATCCGCTTCGGGTCGAGAGTGGATGTTTATATGCCAGGCGCCGCGCAGCCATTGGTGACGATAGGCTCGAAGGCAATCGCCGGAGAGACAGTGCTTGCCGAACTCCGCTCGAATGGATCGCGTAGGAGTTTCAAATCCGGTTGATTGCAATTCTCGACAGACCAGCCGGCAAAATCTTGGCGCGCATGCTTAAACAAAATCAAAGACAAACGTTATGAGTGTTTCATCTCTCTTCACGTGGTTGCGCGGGATCAGGCCTTAAGTTGGTGACGCAGCCGGCGTCCTTTCGGCAAGCCACAAGTCTTAAAGAGATTTGTCGGCAATCCGAGTAAGTAGCGATCGCTCCATTCGCGGGCTTCAGTATTCATTTACGCAAGGAGGGTCAAGTCATCCACGCGTCTATCGTGCGGAGTGGCGAGACAATGTATTTCAGGGCTTCCTACGTTACCGGTTCATGTGTCATAGGTACTTACGACACGGATTCACGCGCCGCTTCGATTGGCGCCAGAGCGATCAGTCGGCTCGGTCTGATCGCAGGCATGATGGTCTATTGCTATTCCCCTCCCTTGCGGGCCATGGAGGAGACGCTGGTCGTGACGATCGATCAGGCCCGCATCATCAAGGTCCCCCCTGAAACCCAAACGTTGATTGTCGGGAGCGCGTCGATCGCCGACCTCACCTTGCTCAAGCACGGCGCCACGATGATTGTCACCGGCAAGGGCTTTGGTGAAACCAATTTTATCGCGCTCGATGGCGATGGCAGCCCCTTGCTGCAATCGCTGATCCGGGTGGTCGGCGGCAAAAATGCCCTGCTCGTGCAGCGGGGGCTCGACCGTCAATCCTATTCCTGTGCGCCACAATGTCTGCCAACCGCCAAGCTTGGCGACGATCTCAAATATTTTGGCGAGATCTCAGGACAGGTGAAGGATCACAACGCGCAAGCAACCGGCCTGCAATAGAGTGTATGCGAGACCATGATCGCGGCACGTTCGATTGTGCATGGTCCCTGTCTCTCCGTTTTGCTGCATGATCCATTCAAAGACTTTGCAATTATTTTAAAATCATAGACAAAAGAACTCTCATTCTCACGGCGTTTGCAGGGCTGCAATCTGTGCGGCTTCGCCATCCGGCTTTCTCATCCAGCTTCTACCTGCACGAAATCAACCTTCCCATCAACAAGGCGGGGTGTTTGCAACACTCCGGCCTCGCGCTGTCGCTCCGGCACCAAGACGGTTTGTCACCGCGCTTATCATCTGCGCGGATGACGAATTCCATTCTGCCACACTTTGCGGACGAGCAGTTGTTCAGGTTGCTTGTGGGCCATCTGCTCAAGTACACTTCGCGCCTGCCCTTCGCGCGATCAGTTCGAGCGATCACACCAAAGCCCCATTTCAAATGTTTGTGACAGATTGCGAGACACATGTTGGTTCTGCTCACACGCGCACTTGAGGAATCGAAGCGAACGGCCGCGAGCCTCGCGCGCGAAGGACATGAGGCGGTGCTCTCTCCGGTTCTCGAGATGGAGCCGACTGGGGCAATATGGCCCGCAGGCATTATCGATGGCATCATCGCAACGAGTGCGCGCGCTTTCGAATTGTTTTCCGCCGCGCCGGACTGGCCCTTGCCCGAGTCGCGCCGCCTCATGCCCTTGCTCTTGGTTGGCGAGCGGACGCGGGAAGCCGCGCGTGAGCGGGGCTTTGAAGGCCCGGCTCTGATTGCGCCAGACGCTAAAGGTCTCGCGGCGGATATCGGCGCGCGCCTCGCTGTCCCGAGCCATCTCGTTTATCTCGCCGGACGCGACCGCAAGCCAGACCTCGAGGAGAGTCTCACTGAGGCAGGATTTGAAATCGAGCCGGTCGAAGTCTATGCGGCGCAGTCCGCCGAATCCTTAAGTGATAGCGCCTTGGCCCTTGCAGAAGCAGGCGGCATCGGCGCGATGTTGCATTATTCCCGGCGCAGCGCGGAAATTTTCCTCGGTCTCGCGCGGAAAGCGGGTCTCGACCTTGCGCGGATAAACCATATATGCATCTCGCATGACGTGGCGGCGCCGCTTCTCGATGCTGGAATCCATGGCGTGCTCATTGCCAAGGTCCCGGACGAGCCAGCGATGTTTGCTATCGTCAATGCCTTGGCTGGCCTGCCGGAACTGCCGCTCGGGCAAGGCAAAGACTGACGATCTTGATGACCGCGGGCTTGATTAGACCACCGCTTCGAACCATCATGCACGCATGATCTTCAAGCATAGCATTTTTGCCGCCCTCCTCGGCGTGGTGCTCGCGGCATGCCCCCTTCCGGCTGCCGCAGGCGCCACCATCGACGTAAAGGCCGGCTTCATTCGCGCTCCGCATGTGCAAGAGACCCTCTCGATCCTGGACTTACCGGCTGCCGACGATGGCATCGCAGGTGCCAAGCTCGCCGCCGAGGACAATAACACAACGGGGCGGTTTCTCGGCCAGACCTATACGATCGAAGACGTCCGCCTGCAGCCGGGCGACGACCCGGTGGCGGCGCTGAACGGCCTTCTCCAGCACGGAGTGTCTTTCGTTCTCGCCGATCTTCCGGCGGCGGCGCTTCTCACGCTTGCCGAGGCGGCAAAGGACAAGGGGGTCCTGATTTTCAATACAAGCGCTCCCGAGGATTCACTGCGGGAAGAAAACTGCCGCGTCAATGTCTTTCATGTCGCGCCTTCTTACTCCATGCTCGCCGACGGTCTTGCGCAATATCTCGTATGGAAGCAATGGAAACGCTGGCTGCTGTTCAAGGGGTCTCACCCGCAAGACGAACTCTACGCCGAGGCGTTGGCCCGTGCGGCAAAAAAATTCGGCGCCAAGATCGTCGAGGAGCGAATCTACGAGGATACGGGCGGCGGCCGCCGCTCGGATTCGGGGAGCGTGCAGACGCAAAGGCTTATTCCGGTGGCGACACAAAACGCACCGGCCTATGATGTGCTCGTCGCCGCCGACGAAAGCGAAGTCTTTGCGAACTATCTTCCCTTCCGCACATGGGACCCGCGGCCGGTCGCGGGCTCAGCCGGGCTTGAGCCGTTGAGCTGGGATGGAACCCATGAGCAATGGGGCGCGATCCAATTGCAAAACCGCTTTATGAAATTGGCCTCGCGGCGCATGAACGCGCGCGACAACAATGCCTGGGTGGCGATGCGCATGATCGGCGAGGCGGCCGCGCGCACGGGCTCCAACGATCCCAAGATCCTCCGCGATTATCTCACAGGGCCGGAGTTCGGCATTGCCGCCTTCAAGGGCCAAAAACAAACCTTGCGCCACTGGAACCAGCAATTGCGCCAGCCTATTCTGCTTGGCGATGGACGCATGATCGTCTCGGTCTCGCCGCAGGAAGGCTTTCTGCATCAAACTTCAGAACTCGATACGCTTGGCTTCGACCAGCCGGAAACAAAATGCAAATTGCAATGAAATTATCGATCAAATCAGTGATGGGCGCTCTTGCGTGGTCTGCTTTCGCGCTGCATGCGCTGGCCTTCGCCATGACCTCTCCGGCCTTTGCGTTCACGGCCTATGTCTCCAACGAAAAAGGCAATTCTATCTCCATTATCGACACCGATAAATTGGAGGTCACGAAGACTGTGCCGGTTGGCCATCGTCCGCGCGGGATCGCCTTGAACAAGGACGGAAGCGAGCTTTACATCTGCGCCGGTGACGACGATCAGATCCAGATTCTCGATACCAAGAAGCTTGCGATCATTGGCACTCTGCCGTCAGGGCCGGATCCCGAGCTTTTGATCTTGAGCCCCGATGGCAAGCTCCTCTATATCTCGAACGAGAACGACAATCTGGTCACCGCGATCGATGTCGCGACACGCAAGGCCGTCGCCGAAATTCCGGTCGGAGTCGAGCCTGAGGGAATGGGGCTTAGCCCCGATGGCAAGGTGCTCGTCAATACGTCGGAAACGACGAACATGGCGCATCTGATCGACACGCAAACGCACAAGATTTTTGCCAATGTCCTCGTCGATGCCAGGCCGCGCGCCGCGCAATATACGCCGGATGGTTTGGAATTATGGGTTTCCTCCGAAGTCGGCGGCACCGTCAGCGTGATCGATGCCGCCAACCCCAAGGTCAAACAGAAGATTGCCTTCGCTGTCCCGGGGCTCTCGAAAGAAGCAATCCAGCCGGTTGGATTGCGATTTTCGCCGGACGGCAAGCGGGCATTCGTGGCGCTCGGGCCGGCGAATCGCATCGCCGTTATCGACACCGCGACGAAAAAGGTCGAGAAATATCTTCTGGTCGGCCAGCGCGTTTGGCAACTGGCTTTTACCCCGGACGCCAAATATCTCTACACGACCAATGGCGTTTCAAACGATGTCTCGGTGATTGACGTGGCGAACCTCAAAGTGGTGAAATCGATTCCAGTCGGTTCTTTTCCTTGGGGCGTGGCGATTGCAGACCAATGAGTTTTTCCCCGCCGGATCCGGAAGCCGCGAGCGGCCAACACACAGGCGTAATCTCTCCCGCACTGGACATTGCAGGCGTGGGCCATAGCTATGGCAAGCGCAAGGCTCTGGACAATGTTTCCTTCGGCGTAAGGCGCGCCAGCTTTTGCGTGCTCCTTGGCCTCAATGGCGCGGGCAAAAGCACGCTCTTTTGCTTGATCACTCGCCTCTTTGCGGCACAAAAGGGCACAATCCGGATTTT
>PLUZ01000474.1:14975-15835 GCA_003162995.1 Methylocapsa sp.
GCGCGCGATCTCTCCGGCGGCCAGATACGGCGGGTGGAGATTGCTCGCGCGCTGCTGCATCAGCCGCGCATGCTTTTGCTTGACGAGCCGACGGTTGGGCTGGACGTCAAGGTGCGCGCTGATATTCTCAAACATGTCCGGGGCCTTGTTACGAACGAAAGCATTGGCGTGCTCTGGGCGACGCATCTTATCGATGAGATCGAGCCTGGCGACGATGTCGTCTTGTTGCATGAGGGCAAGACTCTCGATTGCGGCAATGCCGCCGAGGTCGCTGCCCGCGCGGGCACACCGGACATTGCCGCCGCCTTCAAGAGACTGACCGGCATTGCCGGCGAGGGAACATCATGGGATCAGCCGTAATGGTGAAGCCGCACGGCGAGGGCTTTGGCCTGGCCCAATATGCGCGTTGCTTCAAAGGCATCGTTTGGCGCGAATCTTTGCGGTATTGGCACCAGCGGGAGCGGTTTGTCTCGGCTTTGGTGCGCCCGCTCGTTTGGCTGTTCATCTTTGCTTCGGGATTTCGCTCGGTCCTCGGCGTGTCGATCATCCCGCCTTATGATACCTATGTGCTCTATGACGTCTATATCACGCCGGGGCTCATGGCGATGATCGCGCTTTTCGGCGGCATGCAATCCTCTCTCTCGATGGTCTATGATCGCGAAATGGGGAATATGCGCAGTCTGCTCGTGAGTCCTTTCCCGCGCTGGTTTCTCTTGACCTCCAAGCTTGCCGCCGGCACCGCCGTATCGGCTGCTCAAGTCTACGCGTTTCTTCTCGTCGCCTATTTCTGGGAGATCGAGCCGCCATCGCCCTGGGGCTATCTGAGCGTGCTTCCGGCGCTCATCCTTGCGGGCCTCATG
>PLUZ01000247.1 GCA_003162995.1 Methylocapsa sp.
TGGGTCCATTTGGCGAAAGTCGCTTTCGAGAAATATTTCCTGCGCAAGGTCCGCAAGGGTTTGGCGGAACCTATTTACGAACGCCTGATTTTGAAGGCTATCGGCGTCAATCGGCTATGCCCCGAACCGCCGCCCGCGTCCGGCGCTGAGTGACCGAGCGAGCGCGCGGCACGCCCGCGTGCTCGGATCGCATCCGTCAATCTCCAGAACTAAAGAGAGACACCATGAATAAGAACTGGCTTGGTATCATTACGGAGATGTCGGCGGCTGTCAAGGAGCTCCGCTCGGGATCACCGAATGTGATGAAAGAGTTCTCGGCCCTCGCACGCGCGGCCTTGGAACCGAAGGCGCTGGATATCAAAACCAAGGAATTGATCGCCCTTGCAATTTCTGTCGCAACCAGATGCGACCCTTGCATCGCATTCCATGCACAATCCGCCGTAAAACAAGGGGCAAGCCGCGACGAAGTCATGGAGGCTATGGGAATGGCCATCTATATGGGCGCGGGCCCTTCGGTCATGTATGCCGCGCAAGCGATCGAGGCTTACGACCAATTCAAAGTTCCGGCGACGGTCGATTGACGCCTGACAAGCCATTCCATGCCTTCCAGCGTCACTTTGCGAAGAGGGTGGAGGTTGTGCTTTGAGTGCGAATGCTCCCATTCATGCCTTTTTAAACCCTAACTTGCAAGAATGCGGAGATAAGATGGCTTGTTATTTCAGCAAGACGCAGCCAGTTGGTTTTGATGAAGCAGTACGCCGCACGACGGAGGCCCTCAGCAGGAAGGCTTCGGCATCATCACCGAGATTGACGTCAAAGAAACCTTTAAGAAAAAGCGCGGGATCGACTTTCGTAATTATCGCATCCTTGGGGCTTGTAATCCCGCACTTTCCGCACTTTCCCATGAAGCGCTAAACCTTGAAGACAAGATCGGAAGCATGCTTCCCTGCAATGTCAGCGATATTTCGCTTGCGGCCGACCCGGTCATCAATTTCCGCATCAACGTGGCAGGTAAGGGCAAGCTGGTGATCACGCCGCGCGGCAGCGACAACGCGGTCTTTGAGCGTAGTTTCGACCTCGAACAGCAGGGCAGCTAATGCAATTCCTAAACTCAATTTTCCCGCTTGGGCTTTTTATTGTTTCGGCGTTGGCGTTTGTTGTCCTTGTTGGAAACGATCGGCCGAAGTGACGGAGCCGCCAAGCTATTGGCTGAGAGTGCTGCATGGCGAAGTGCCAGCGACATTGAGCGGCGCCGAGGTCAATCGCACTGAAGTCCTGGCAGAGCTGTTACGGGGAGGCGGGATCATTTCGATCGATGCCGCAAGTGTATCGCTCCGCCCTATAATCTGCCAAACGACGCGATCTGGAAACCGGTGCCGCATGAAAATATAGCTGGAACGATTTGGATTCCCGGAATTGGAGAGGGAAACATCCAACGAGACATGGAGGCTTCTTCCGTGAACGGCTGAAGACGCTGACGGGCAGCGATCTCGGTCGCCCGATCGTATTTTACTGTCACCCGATGTGCTGGGCGAGCTGGAACGCGGCCAAGCGAGCAATGAGCTTCGGCTACCGTAAAGTCATCTAATATCCGGAGGGAGCCGAGGGGTGGCAGGCGGCCGGCCACCCTCTTGTCATCGCGCATGAGGAAAGGCCATCAACCCGGTGAATAAAACCGAGTACTACCGCGCCAGCGGTCCATTAGCCTTCTTCCAGGCATCGATGCCGCCCTGAATGTGACAGGCGGTCTTGAGGCCGGCGTCCTGCGCGGCTTGTACCGCCATCGCCGAGCGCTCGCCGAAGGCGCAGTAGAACACAATCCGCTTGCCGGTCGCCACCGCCAATTCGTGTAGCATGCCGCCCTCACTGATGTTCTCCTGCAAGTCCAGATAGGGAGCGTGCAGCGAGCCGGGAATGGTTCCGTGTCTTTCGCATTCGCTCTTCTCGCGCAGGTCAACGATCGCGACGTCGGGGCGGCCGCGCAATGTCCCCGCCTCGGCCGCCGAGACCGCCCAGCCTTTGCGCGCGATCTCGTCCTGGTGGAGACCGACATGCATGTTGGCGGGCACCGCCACATCCATCATCTTCGGATCTGGTAGCTTCAGATTATTCATGAGGGCGACATATTCGTCGACCGATCCGACCTTGAGCCGCGGGTTGAACTGCCTCTCCTCCCCGATAGTCGAGACCGTGTCACCTTTGTAGTCGTGCGCCGGATAGACGAGCGTCTCGTTTGGCAGCTTGAGCAGCTTGCCGAAGATCGAGTCGTATTGCGCGCGTGCGCTGCCATTCTGGAAATCGGTGCGGCCGGTGCCGCGAATGAGTAGCGTATCGCCGGTAAACACGCGGTCGCCCATCAGGAATGAATACGAATCATCGGTGTGCCCCGGCGTGTAAAGCACATCGAGGCTCAATCCCTCGATCTCGATGCACTCGCCTTCCGTCACGCGCATGGAGACAACGTCGGCGTGCGTTTGCTCGCCCATCACTGTGATGCAATGAGTACGGTCGCGCAGCGCACCCAGTCCGGTGACATGGTCGGCGTGCAGATGCGTCTCGGCGGCCTTGACCAGCTTGAGATCAAGCTCGCGCACGAGCTGCAGATAGCGGTCCACCTTCTCCAGCACTGGATCGATGATCAGCGCCTCGCCGCCATGCCGACTGGCGATGAGATAGGTGTAGGTGCTGGAAGCGCTATCGAAGAGCTGGCGGAATATCATCGGCGACTCCATTCCGCATTCTGCGACTCTTGCGCCAGGCACCTCGTGGAGTCGTCAGGCGTCGAGCAAGGGTACCGCGTTTCTAGGATGGAAAAATGCTTTGCCCCTCACCCTGCAGGCCAGGGAAAAGGACATCGCGGTTACGCCTTCGGCTGCGGCACGATTCGGATGTAGGGCTTCGGCGCCTTCCAGCCTTGCGGATATTGCTTCTTGGCGTCCTCGTCGGTCACGGAACCGGCGATGATCACGTCCTCGCCATTCTTCCAGTTCACCGGAGTCGCGACCTTGTGTTTGGCGGTGAGCTGGAGCGAGTCGATCACGCGCAGCACCTCGTCGAAATTGCGACCGGTGGTCATCGGATAAATGAGGATCAGCTTGATCTTCTTATCAGGTCCGATCACGAAGACGTTGCGAACCGTCTGGTTGTCGGCGGGAGTGCGCTTGCCTGGATCGCCGGACAAGGCCGCCGGCAGCATGCCGTAGAGCTTCGACACGTTGTAATCGACGTCGGCAATCATCGGATAGTTCGGTGCGAAGCCCTGCGTCTCCTTGATATC
>PLUZ01000483.1:0-412 GCA_003162995.1 Methylocapsa sp.
GATGCAATAGGAACAATTCGCTGCCGTACTCTTGGCCGTAATAGGCGCGATCTATGTCGGATTCGGCTTGCAAACTGGCAACCGCATGCAGATCGTGACGGAAGTGATGGGGGCGCGGGGATTCTTTAGCGCGGCATTGGCGGGTCTTTGGGTAACGCCGTGGATCATTCCTGTTGCTTATGTCATCCACGGAATTTGGGATTACGCGCATCATAAAGGTTCGAGGCTTACTGCCATACCTTTATNNCCGTCTACGACTGGGTGGCGGCAGGGGGCTTGGTAGTGATATGGGGCCTGCGCGCCTAAACAAGACTGCCTCATATGCCATATGATCATAGGGGAGTGAAATTACCGGAGTTGCCGCCTTGCCGATACCGCATCGTTTAACTGTGCGGGTCTATTACGAGGACAC
>PLUZ01000483.1:420-6073 GCA_003162995.1 Methylocapsa sp.
GCGAACGGCGGCGCCGACGGCTTCTATTTCGTGGTGCGCGCCATGATGATCGACTTTCTCAAGCCCGCGCTGATGGACGACGTGCTTTCCATCTCGACACAAGTCTCTAAAATCGGGGGCGCTTCGATCGAAATGTGGCAGGAAATCCGGCGTGGCGATGACGCGCTTTTGACAGCAAAAGTTAGGATAGCTGTGGTCGGTGGAGGCAAGGCGCGGCGTTTTCCCACTGAGATCTTGGCAAAGCTTAAGACGCTGGCGGGTTCGGGGCCTCTGGAGCAGGGGGCCGCAAGATAGGAATGTAACGCAATTTTAACCGCGATCATGGCCAAATCCGGCACAGGTTCAACCCATGGCGCTGTTGCACGGACATGGCTGGGGCTGGCGTTAAGCCCCAGAAATGACCGATTTCCTGGGCAAGACATAACTGAAACGGGTTTTGACCCGCAGACCTTGCTTAGCCTAAATCTAAATTTAGAAGGAATAATGGAATGAACCCTGCCGATATTGCAGCTTCCGGATTGGCGTCGCCTGCCATGGAGGTCTCTCTTCTCGGTATGTTTTGGTCAGCCCATTTCGTGGTCAAGCTCGTTATGGTTGGATTGCTCGCGGCCTCGGTGTGGTGTTGGGCGATCATCATCAATAAGGTGCTGCTTTTTGCAAAAACGAATCGTGCCATGGCGCAGTTCGAGGATGTTTTCTGGTCTGGTGCCTCACTCGACGAACTTTATGCGACCTTGTCTTCGCGTCCGGCGTCGGGCATGGCTGCCTTGTTCGTTGCGGCGATGCGGGAATGGCGGCGCTCGGTGCAAGGGGCGTCCTCATCCTTCATGGGTCTTCAGGCGCGCATCGAGAAAGTCCTCGATGTTTCAATCGCGCGCGAGGTCGAGAAGCTCGAATCCAGCCTTTTGGTGCTGGCAACGGTTGCCTCGGCGGGTCCCTTCATCGGCCTGTTCGGCACGGTCTGGGGCATTATGACCGCGTTTCGCTCGATTGCCGCGGCGCGCAATACTTCGCTAGCGGTCGTCGCGCCGGGCATAGCGGAGGCGCTTTTCGCGACTGCGATAGGGTTGTTTGCGGCGATTCCGGCTCTTATCGCCTATAACAAGTTCCAAGGCGATGTTGCCAAGAAACAGGCGCGGCTGGAAGGGTTTGCCGACGAATTTTCCGCGATTTTGTCACGTCAAATCGATCAGCACACCGTTCACGACCGGGCAGCCTGATCGTTGCACGCTAAGATGGCCGGCGTCGTCCCGCCCGCCGGGAACTTTGAAGACATGGACTGGAGATTTTGAACATGGGCATGTCGGGCATAGCGGTGCGCAAAGGTGGGCGCGGTCGGCGTGGGGTTCCGCGCTATCGCGCCATGGCCGAGATCAACATGACGCCTTTCATTGACGTCATCCTCGTGCTGTTGATCATTTTCATGGTGGCAGCGCCGCTACTCGCGACGGGGGTCGCAATTGATTTGCCAAAAACCAAGGCGGCTGCGCTGAACGTTGAACAAAAGCCAATCTCCGTTGCCGTCGACGACAAGGGCTTGGTCTATGTCATGGATCAGCCGGTGCAAGTCGCAGATCTCGCGGACAAGTTGAAGGAGGCAGCGTCCGCGGGTGTTGACGAGCGTATCTATGTGCGCGGGGCAAATCAGGTGAATTACGGGAAGATCGCAGAGGTCATGTCGATCATCACTGCGGCCGGATATAAGAAGGTCGCTCTGGTCACTGATCCCAACAAGAACTGAACCGTCATGGCGTTGCCCGAAAATCCTGGCCTCGCGGTCTCGGGCAGCATTCATCTCTGCTTGCTCGGCCTGGCGTTGTTTTCATTTTCAGGCTCACCCCAATTAAACACGTCACAGGAGAGCATTCCAGTCGCAGTTCTCAGCGGCGAACAGTTCAATCAGATCATGAAGGGGGAAAAGACGGCGGCTGAGGTGAAGCCGCGCCAACGGAGCGAGAAAATTGCCGAAATCGCCGAGCTAAACCCGCAACCTTCCCCGGTCGACGCGTCTAAGCAGGTTCCCGCGCCGCCTTCCCCGCTCAAACGTCAAGCGGATCGTGGGCAGGCTGATCCGCAAGTGGCACCGAAGCCGCCTGAACATAGTGCGGCCGAGCCGGTGCCGCGTCCGCCAGAAGAAATCACGAAGCCCGCACCGAAATCTGCGGCGGCCAAGCAGGCTGTTGCGCCGCCGCCGAAGCCGCAGGCTGACGATGAGGCGGAAGCAATTGCGCCAAAGTCAGCCCCGCCGAAGCCCCCCGTCGAGGCGCCGAAAAAGGCCGACCCTAAATTCAAGCCGGACCAATTGGCCAAACTGATCGAGCAGGAAAAGCAAAAGGAAAAACAAAAGCCGGTGGACAAGCCAAAATCCGGAGATGAGGCCGTCGAGCCGCAACAAAAATTCGATCTGGGCGATATCGCTAAATTTCTAAACAAGGAGGCGCCGCAGAGAAAACAAGCGAGTGGGCAAGAATTGAGCCAATTGGCCTCACTTGGTTCGCCGACGGCAAACGCCGCCAAAATGTCGCCTTCGCTTTGGGGCCAACTCGACGGACTGCTGCAAGAACAGTATAAGCGGTGCTGGACCTTTGCGGGGCTCGGCGGCCAACAGAAATATATTCCGGAGATTCATGTTCAATATACACCGGACGGTTCGCTGATCGGGCAGCCTGTGTTGCTCAATCCTCCTTCCGATCCCAATCTGCGCAGTCTGGCTGAAAGCGCGTTGCGGGCGGTGCGCCGCTGCGATCCGCTGCGGATACCCGCTCAATATCAGCCCTATTACGACCAATGGAAAGGCCGGATCGTTCGCTTCGATCCAGAGGAAATGCTGTGAAATTTTGCTTCTCTGTGCTGCATTTCTGCGCGCGGCGTAATCTCCAATCCGTAGTTGAAATTTCCACTGCAATCTTCGCGGTTGCGATCCTGCTTGGCGGCTTGGAACTCGCTCCGGCGGCCCTTGCCCAGACGGACCGTTATCTCGACGTGCACGGCGCTGGAGAATTTAAACCCATACCGATCGCGGTGACGGCATTTGCTGGCGATACGGCGGCAGTTACTCAGTTGACCGGCATCATTACCAATAATTTCAAACATTCCGTGTTTCTTGCGCCCATCGATCCCAAGACCTTCGTGGAAACGATCAGCAATCCGGACCAGGCTCCTAAGATGGACTCCTGGCGCATGATCAACGCGCAATTCGTAGTGACCGGCCGCGCCGGCCGTGCCGCCGACGGGAGGTTGCAAACCGAGTTCCGGCTGTGGGACGTGGCGACTGGCGCACAGGTCGCCGGGAGCCAATATGTCACGGATGCGGACAACGCACGCCGGGTTGCCCATATTATCTCGGATGCAATCTTTTCGCGGATTACAGGCGAGCAGGGCTTTTTTGATACGCGGGTTGCTTTTGTCGACGAGACGGGTCCGCCTGAACACCGCCGCAAGCGCCTTGCGATCATGGATCAGGACGGCGCCAATCTGCGCTATATGACCCGGGGTGATGATCTCGTTGTGACGCCAAGGTTCTCTCCTTCGTCGCAGGATGTGACCTATATGTCATTTGGCGCGTCCGACCCGAAAGTGCTGCTCTTAAACATCGAGACGGGGCAGCGCGAGGTCGTCGGCAATTTTCCAGGCATGACCTTCGCGCCGCGTTTCTCGCCGGATGGGCAAAAGGTCGTCATGTCGCTTGCGCAAGGTGTCTCATCAAATCTCTACACGATGGATTTGCGCACCCGCACAACGACGCGGCTCTCTGATTCCAATGCGATCGACACGTCGCCGTCCTATTCGCCCGATGGAACGCAAATCGTGTTTGAATCGGACCGTGGCGGCAGTCAGCAGATCTACGTCATGTCGGCAAACGGGGGCGGGCCGAAGCGCATTTCGTTTGGCGAAGGGCGCTATTCGACACCTGTCTGGTCGCCGAAGGGCGATTATATAGCCTTTACCAAACAAAAGTCTGGTACATTCGCAATCGGTGTCATGCATCCCGATGGATCCGGCGAGCGGATCCTGACCGAAGGATATCATAACGAGGGGCCGACCTGGGCACCGAACGGCCTTTATCTGATGTTCTTTCGCGATCCCGGCGGGCAAGGCGGCGCGAGGATTTTCATGACCGACGTGTTTGGGCGCGGCGAATTTCCGGTGCCGACGCCGAATTTCGGTTCCGATCCGTCCTGGAGCCCGTTGCTGAACTAGGCCGTGGCGGCGGTTGTGTGATCCCAACCGGAGTCGCTGTCTTTTGGCCCTAGAACACGATGATTTGGATTGGATCAATCCAAATCATGAACGTGATCGTTTCTTAGAGTTTAGAGCGAGATGCGGGCGGAAAACCTGTTTCCACTTTTCCTCGTCCCGCTCTAGGAGCATGATCCCAAAAAGTTGCAGACTTTTTGGACAAGATCATGCAACAAAACAATCGCTGCAGATCACGCCAAACGCAATTCCAACCCAATGCGCGATGGCATTTAAAGACCGCATGCAAACGCCTATGCGATAGGATTTTATGGTGAGCAAGGACAACGGCGTCAATACCACTGAGTCCAAGCCAAAACCCGGCCTGTTCAAACAGATGTTCGGCCGCAGGGAAGAGCCCGCCGGCACCGCGCTGGCGGATCACGGCGCTCCGGTGGACGACGTCGGCTTGGCGCAAGACTCCGCTACTGCAGGCAAACCCGAGGTTCCGGTGCCAGTGTCTCCTGCCAACGAAAAAATGGCCGCAGGCTCTCCGCCAGCGGGCCAAAGGCCGAGTTGGTGGGCGCGCCTACGCCAAGGCCTCTCACGCACGTCCAGTTCGATCTGGGAAGGCTTCGCGGCAATCCTTAGCAAGCGCAAGCTTGATGCCGCCATGCTTGAGGATTTGGAGGATGTGCTCATCCGCGCCGATCTCGGGGTTGCGACGGCGGCGCGGATCTCTAAAGCCATTGGCCAGGGGCGCTATGACAAGGATGTTGGCGTCGACGAGGTCAAGGCGGTCGTCGCTGCGGAAGTTGAGCGCGTGCTCGCTCCTTATGCCCGGCCGCTGGAGATCGATCCCGGCAAGACACCTTTCGTCATTCTCGTCGTTGGCGTGAATGGATCAGGCAAAACAACCACCATAGGCAAACTTGCGGCGCAACTCACACGCAATGGTCACAGCGTGTTGCTCGCCGCTGGCGATACATTCCGCGCCGCCGCGATCGAGCAATTGCGTATTTGGGGAGAGCGCCTCGGCTGTCCGGTCATTCAGCGTGAACAAGGCGGCGATGCGCCGGCGCTTGCTTACGATGCGATCAAGATGGCGCCGGACTTGGGCGCCAATGTGATCTTGATGGATACCGCCGGACGCCTTCAAAACCGGGTCGAGCTTATGGCCGAACTCGAAAAAATCATTCGCGTCATTAAAAAAGCAGATCCCAGCGCGCCGCATGCCGTGCTTCTCGTCCTCGATGCGACGGTCGGCCAGAACGCGATCAACCAGGTCGAGATTTTTAGCCGTGTCGCCGGTGTCACAGGCCTTGTGATGACCAAGCTCGATGGCACCGCACGGGGAGGGATCCTCGTCGCGATCGCGGAGCAGTTTGAGCTTCCAATTCATTACATTGGGGTCGGGGAGGGGGCGGGCGACCTTGAAGCATTCGAAGCGCGGGATTTTGCCCGCGCCATCGCCGGA
>PLUZ01000046.1 GCA_003162995.1 Methylocapsa sp.
CAAAACTTAGGGCGGTTGGTATGACAGCTGGCAAAGCCTCAGCGAAAAGCCTTTCGATCAAATCATTGACCTCGCAGCATGATGCGGTAACCTGATCATGCTGGAGATTGCGCCAAAACAAATTCCAACCAAAATCGCGACAGCACCGCAAGAACTGTCTCGGTACTTACTCGCCGGAGTTTGTTTGTCGCCTGTCAAAATCAGGCTGGACGCCTCCTGCGTGGATTTGATAGCCCGATAATGACCAGATAGCGCTTTGCGGTTTCGTCGAAAGTGTGGACCAACAAGCTGCTTGCTTCCTCACGAACGCGCTGCGGGCGAGGTGATACGGAGAATTCGGAAAATAGAAGTTCTTATACATTTGCGTGAGTTCATGGGTTCTGTAAGCGTTCAAGGGTCGGCGTCGTTCATCCGCTTGCAGGCGTAATCGCTTTTTCGCCGACAAATATGCGGCCAAGCTCAGCTTACTCCTCGCGAACTCGCGCATGTAATCGACGAAGCTCGCATGGTCGCTCTCAATCAATTCGTCGATCAATCCGAGTTGCTTTGCTCGTTTGGCGCTCACGGGCAAGCAACTCTCGGTAAGCTCAATGGCGCAGTCCCAGCCAACGCGCTTTGGAAGCAGATAGGTCCAATATTCGGAACCGTAAAGCCATCCCATGTTCTTGTAATGCGGGTTCAAGACCACCCCATCTCGGCATGCGACGAAGTCGGCAGCGAGCGGCAGGATGGCGCCGCCCGCGCCGGCATTACAAGCCAGCGCCGCGATGACGAGCTTGTCGGTCGTTGTGACGACCTCATAGACCAGATCATCCATCACATTGATGTTGCGCCACGACTCTTCGGCCGGATCTTCGTTTGCTTCGATATGATTGAGATGAATTCCGTTTGACCAGTTGTCGTCCCCGCCCATCAAGACGATGATCTTCAATGATCGTCTCGCGAGATCTTTATAGGCTTCTAACAAGAGACGACATTGTGAGGTGCTCATCGCGCCATTGTGAAATCGAAAATGCAAGTAGCCGATTTCACCAATAATATCACATTGGATCTCTTTCGCAGGATGGTCATCGAAAAACGCCGTCGTATTAGTGTCGATATGAGGAAGTCCCATTGGAAGAACGTTTTGGACGACATGAGTCGCCGGAAGCTTTATCCCGCCGCCTGCGTCAAGTTTTGGTTTGACATGGCCGATCCAGACAGCGCCATCAATCGTCGCTCGGCAGATCGCGCCATTGCTCGCGGTGGCGATGATGTCGCCAGGTCGCCCCTTTAGTTCGCGCTCTGCACAAGCATTGTGCAGGAAGACCCGCGTTTCACTCAGTTGGTCCAACACGCCCGGCACTCCGTCTGCGGCGTGAATGCGTGCTAGAATTTCGCCGGTGTTGTTATGGCTCCAGTCGATTTGGCGATCAGCCTGTTTCATACTAGGCCGCTCTCTGCGGCGTTGGTGCACGGATAGACCTTAGATTGCAGGTGTCTGCGGGCTCGCTCTTTAGGAGAGGCGGTGACGGCCTCGGGCGCGGGTTGTAAGAATACCGAGCTCAAGCTTCTCGGGTGCGAACAATCCATGCCTTACAAGTTCAATGACGGCCGCCGCCGCAAGATCCCCAAGGCGAAATACCGGGTGACGAACTGGCCGGACTATGATGCCGCCTTGGTCCGGCGGGGGAGCCTCACGGTGTGGGTGACGGAGGAAGCCGTGGCGGCATGGCATGCGCCAGTGACCGGCCGGCGCGGCGGTCAACCGGTTTACTCCGATCTGGCGATCGAGACGGGGCTAGCGCTGCGCTTGGTCCTCCATCAGCCGCTTCGCCAGACCGAGGGGGCGCTACGATCAATCGCAGACTTGCTCGGTCTCGAGATCAGAATTCCGGACCATACGACTTTCAGCCGGCGCGGCGGCGGCCTGATGATTTTACCGGAACGGGTTGAGCGCAACGAGCCGCTGCATCTGCTCGTCGACAGCACCGGGATCAAGATTTACGGCGAAGGCGAATGGCTTGACCAGAAGCACGGCGTCCGGTCATGCCGCCGCTGGCGTAAACTTCATCTGGCGGTCGACGCCGATACAAACGAGATTGCCGCCGTGGAATTGACCCCGGACGATGTCGGCGATGTCTCGGCGGTTGCGGATCTGCTCGACCAGNNTCGAGGGTCCTGTCGGCTCGATGACGGGCGATGGCGCCTATGACGGCCAAGTGGTTTACGATGCGGTGGCGCAACGTCATCCCGAAGCCGCTGTCATCATCCCGCCTCGATCGACGGCCGTTTCGAGCGAAGGTCCGGCCACACAGCGCGACAAGCATCTCGAGGCAATCGCAAGGCTAGGGCGTCTTGGCTGGCAGCGGAGTTCCGGATATTGTCGGCGGAGCCTCGTTGAAACCGCGATGTACAGATACAAAACCATCATCGGCCGGCGTCTTCACGCCCGGACTTTGCCCAATCAAAAGACCGAGGCAAAGATCGGCTGCAACGTCCTCAACCGCATGACCAGTCTGGGCATGCCGGTCTCCGTTCGGGTCAAGTA
>PLUZ01000244.1 GCA_003162995.1 Methylocapsa sp.
TGCCAATGTCCGGCTTGGGTCAAAATAAGAAAAGCTCGAAACGAGCATATGTTTTCCGCTCTTGTTCCGATAGCGCATGTGTGTCGAGGCAACATCGCTACCAACGCGATTGCTATAGCTGCTCCAAGCGTGAGATGGGCGGCCGTCGCTTTCCGCGAACTTCCGAATTCTGCTTACCGGGCATTCGCTGTCGTATGCGAAATTGCTTCGGTGGGTCCGCTAGGGGTCCGCTGATAAAAGCCAGCTATACCGGAATTATCTCTAAGCCTTTGATTTTAATGGTGGGCGCACACGGGCTCGAACCGTGGACCCGCTGATTAAGAGTCAGCTGCTCTACCAACTGAGCTATACGCCCATCAAAGCGGCTTCGCATCCAGCGCCGCAGCCGGGCTGAATCGAAGGCACCCCGGGCTTTAGCAAACGAACCCTGCCCTGTCCAGCACGCCTCGATCGCGTCCAGTCCGCCATCATGCGGCAGAAAGCGTCGCAGATCCGGATCACGCGTCTCCTCGCGGGGACTCGGCGAGACCGCGTTTGCGCAAAAGCGCGTCCGGCTTGGCCATGCGGCCCCGAAACGCTTTGTAGGCCTCTTCGGGATCGCGGCTGTACCCCGAGGCATAAACATGATCATGCAGCTTCCGGGCAAGAGCGGGATCGAAAATATCGCCGCTCTCCTCGAAAGCTTCGAAACCATCGGCATCCAGAATTTCCGACCAGAGATAGCTGTAATAGCCTGCCGAATAGGAATCCCCCGAAAAGATATGTTGGAAATGCGGCGTGCGGTGGCGCATGATGATCGAGCCGGGCATGCCGAGCTTTTCGAGTTGCTTTCCCTCAAAGGCCACAATATCGATCGCGTCCGCGTCCGGCTCAAGATGCAGAGCGAGATCGACCAAAGCCGAGGCGGTATATTCGACCGTCGCGAAACCCTGATTGAACTGGCGCGCCGAAAGCAGCCTTTGCAAAAGAGCCTCCGGCATTGGCTCACTTGTCTCATGGTGGAGAGCGAAGCGGCGTAACACCTCCGCCTGCTCCAGCCAATGCTCGTAAAGCTGCGATGGAAATTCGACGAAATCGCGGGCGACATTGGTCCCGGAGAGCAATGGATATGTCACATCCGACAACATGCCGTGCAGGGCATGGCCGAACTCATGAAAGAGTGTGCGGGCATCGTCGAAGCTCAGGAGGCAGGTTTCTCCCTCGGCGGCCTTGGCGAAGTTCAGCACATTGACAACGATCGGCAGCACCTCGCCATCGAGCTTTCGCTGCTCGCGAAAGGAACTCATCCAGGCGCCGCTTCGTTTTGACGGCCGCGCGAAATAATCGCCAATGAAAAGCGCGATCTCGCGCCCATCCTGCCCCGTGACGGTCCAGGACCGCACGTCGCGATGGTAAAGCGGAACATCCTTGCGCTCGGTGAAGGAAAGACCGAACAGCCGGTTCGCGGTGAAAAACGCCGCCTCGATCATTTTGTCGAGTTGGAAATAGGGCTTGATTTCGGCCTCATCGAGATCGAACTCCGCTTTGCGGCGCTTTTCGGCGTAATAGCGCCAATCCCATGGCGCGACCTTAAAGTTTCCGCCTTCGCCGGCGGCAATCGCCTGCAAGGCCTCCTCTTCACGCAAAGCCTGCCCGAGGGCCGGCGCCCACACGGATTGCAAAAGACCTAGCGCCTCCTGCGGGGTTTTCGCCATCGTGTCAGCAAGCCGGAAATGCGCGAAACTTTCATGCCCAAGAAGCTTTGCCCGCTCCGCCCGCAACTTCACCATTTCAGAGGCAATGGCGCGATTGTCGGTCACGCCGCCGGTTTCACCGCGCCGCGCCCAGGCGGCAAACGCCTTTTCCCGCAGATCGCGGCGCGCCGAAAACTGGAGGAAAGGCTCGATGCTCGAACGAGACAGGGTGATGCCATGCGAGCCTTGCAGGCCACGGTCGGCCGCGGTCCGCGCCGCCGCGGAGACGAGCGAAGCAGGTAGTCCAGCAAGATCGTCCTTCGCCGCGAGAACCAGCATATAGGCCTTTTCATCGGCGAGAACGTTTTGGCCGAATTTCGTGCCGAGCGTGGCAAGCCGCTCGTTGATCCCGGCGAGCCTCGCCTTGGTTGCGTCCGGCAGGCCGCCGCCATTGCGGACAAAGGCGGTGTAATAGCGATCGAGAACCCTTAGCCGTTCGGCGTCGAGGCCAAGTTCGCCTCGGCGCGCATGGAGCGCGGCGATCCGTTGAAACAGCGCATCGTTCAAATAGATTTCACTGCGATGGCGAGCAAGCCTTGGCGCCATATCCCGTTCGATCGCCTCGAATTCGTCATTGGTGTCAGCCGATGCGAGATTGAAGAACACGGCGGCGACACGCGTGAGATCGTGGCCGCTGCGCTCAAGCGCCTCGATCGTATTTTCGAAGGAAGGCGGTTCCGGGTTGGCCGCGATTGCGGCGGCCTCGGCTGCGGCGCCAGCCAGCGCGGCCTCGAAGGCTTTCTCAAAATGGCTTGGCTTCAGGCGGTCGAAGGGCGGCGCTTCAAATGGCCCTGTCCATGGCGCAAGCAAGGGGTTTTCCGCGAGCGAATTGTCTTTATCCATGACGCGGCTTTCCAATTCTTGCCAATTCTTGAAGGGGTTTTTCTTTCATAGCAAGAAAACTGGCTTTTCTTCAATCGCGCATTAGAGCATGTCCTGGACATGCTCCAACGCTTTGATTTTGAGCTGCGTCCATATCGATCAAAGGAGACCCCGTGATCGGAACGCGCTCCAGCCTGACTATCCAGACAGGGTGGCAGCCATGCGCTCGCTTCCGCGCCCGTGACGTGCCGGAATTCATGTCTGCAGCGCTCGACCTATTCGATCGTGATCTTCGGCGCGGCGCGGGCATGGCCTTTTTCGAGGCTTGCTTTGACCTTCGCAGCAATGGCCAGGTAGATCTTGGCGTATTGACCCTCAAGATCGCCTGCTACGACCGGATGCCCGGAATCGGACTGTTCGCGAATAGCCATATCGAGCGGCACTTCGCCGAGGAAAGGCACGCCGAATTTGGCGGCTGCATCGCGGGCGCCGCCATGCGCGAAAATATCCGTGCGGCCGCCGCAATGCGGGCAAAGAAAATAGCTCATGTTTTCGACAATGCCCAGAACCGGCACCTCGACCTTCTTGAACATGGCGACGCCGCGCCGCGCATCGATCAAAGCAAGGTCCTGCGGCGTCGACACAATGACGGCCCCGGCGAGCGGCACGTTTTGCGCCATGCTCAGTTGCACATCCCCGGTGCCGGGAGGCATATCGACGACCAAACAATCAAGCTCGCCCCAAGCCACATCGCGCATCAATTGCTGAATTGCCTGCACCACCATGGCCCCGCGCCAGATGATCGCCTCTTCCTCATCGACAAGGAAGCCGATCGACATGGCCTTGAGACCATAAGCGGTAAGCGGTTTCAGCGTGCGGCCCTCTGATTCAGGTTTTCCCTTGAGGCCAAGAAGGCGCGGAACCGACGGCCCGTAAATATCCGCATCGAGGATGCCGACACGCCAGCCGAGCGCTGAAAGAGCAAGCGCAAGATTGACACTTGTTGTCGATTTGCCGACACCCCCCTTGCCAGAGGAGACGGCGATAATGTTGGAAACCCCTGGAAGGGCGATGCTGCGCTGCACCGGTTTTGCCGGCGGCGGTGGCGGCTCTTTTTCAGACGTCAAGCTGACGAGCGCATTGGCGACCCCAGCCAATTTCTTGACGGCGGCCTCGGCGGCGGCGCGCATCGGCTCGAGCGCCGCCGATTGGCGGGGGTCGATCGCAATCGACAGATAGACCTTTCCGTCCTTGACCAAAAGACCGGAGAGCGCACCCGACTGGGGGAGCGGAGTCTTGCCATCGGGACCCGAAACCGATTGAAGCGCTGTAAGAACATCTTGATCGCTGACCATTCTGAGGCACGCTCCATGCTGCATCACGGGCAGTTATATAGGCTTTCCCAGTGTTCCGTTCAATCTTACGCCTTTTTTCCAAGCAAACTTCGCGCCAATCTTT
>PLUZ01000459.1 GCA_003162995.1 Methylocapsa sp.
AGGCCTTGCATTTGAACACGCGTCGACACTGATAGGTATAGACGGCCGGACAGCTGCAATGGGGGCAGACCGGGGAGCCGTCAGTATCTGCCCACCGCATCTCGCAGAGCATCTTGTGGGCTGCGGCTTCCGACAAATCGCAAAGATCGACCAGCGACAGGGTCCGCGCTGCCGCGGACATAAGAAAATGTTGCGCCACGGGAGCAATCCAGAAAAATGGCCATGCTATTTTTTTACGGTATAGCGAAGCTGACGTCTACTTTAAGTAATTGATTTCGTTGATTGGTGCGTTTGCGCCATGATGCCGTAAATACCCTGTGCGGCCGCTTCACACGCTCGTGATTCCAAAGAGGCTCGCAGCCAAAATTTTTGAAACCACTATGGATGAACGTGAAGCATTGCACCAACTTGCCTTAAAGTGTCGCTCCGTCATCTACGGAGAAGACACAAACATGCAGGCTACAATTAGACCTAACCCGCCGACGAAATCCTCGCCTTCGTCTAACGTTTTCCGGGAGGGAAGCAATACCTTTGGCGCTGCCGGAAGGATGGACGGCGAAGGCGCTTACCATATGCTTACCAAAAAGAAATCCACTTGCATAACAGAAGTCGATAATCTCGTAAGATATTGATTTAATTGGCAGGAGAGGAGGGACTCGAACCCCCAACCCCCGGTTTTGGAGACCGGTGCTCTAACCAAATTGAGCTACACTCCTAAGCGTGTGCGCTTTTAGCGTGAACAACCGTGCCAACGCAAGGGTGGAACGCCGCCGGTCCCTAGCGTTCAGCTGTAGCGCAAAGTTGTGAACATACCCGCGTGCAGATGGTACAAAAGGTGACAATGGAAAGACCACCATCCCGGATTATCGGCGTCGAAAGCAATGGTGACGGTCGTTTTTGGAGGAACCAGCACGGTATCGCGCATGGCGCCAGCGAATCGGTCGCCGTTGATCGCCACGACCTGGAAAGAATGACCATGCAGATGCATGGGATGAGGCATCATGGTTTGATTGACGAGCACAAGCTCCACTCTTTCGCCCTCGGTGACCATGAGGGGCGGGACATCCTTGTTCCAGGCCACATTATTGATTGACCATTGGTAGCCTTGCATCGCCCCCGTCAAATTGATCGTGTATGTCCGGTTTGCCTCACGGTCCGCCAAAGGCTTGACGGCTCTCAGTGAGCGCTCAAGGTCGAGCGTGAGCGCTGGCGACGCCGTGTCCGCGCTGCCGGAAATGCGCCGCACACGTCCCTTTCCAGCGAGAAGCACAATGCCGGTTTGCTTGCGCTCGCCTTCCAGCACTGCGAGCACTGGGTAGGCGGCCGCGGTTTTGGGGATGGCAAGCTCGATGTCCAGCCGCTGCGCGACGGCGATGGGGAACGTGCTGCCATGCACCTTCTGAACGGGGAGTCCATCCACGGCGACGAGATGGCCTTCGAGCTCACCGAGATCGATATGGAAGGCGCTCATTGAGGACGTGTTGATGATCCGCAGCCGCACATGGCCGCCGGTTTCGACCTTGATTACCTCTGGATCCTCGAGGGTGCGGCCATTGGCGAGAAACGCATCATATAGAACGTCGTTTAAATCCGGCTTGCTCTTCATGCCGGGCATGTCCATTTTAGGGGGCTGACGGGCCTGAAGATCCGCATAAATCTTCTCCGGCGGCGTGAAGCTGAAATCGGCGAGCTCGATGACGATGTCCTGCCCGCTGGATGTCTCGCCGCCATCCCTGATGATGAGCGGCGCCGCCAGCAAAAGCTGCTCCTGAAATCCATAATGCGAATGCATCCAATAGGTGCCGCCGACACGTAAAGGAAAATCATAGTCGGCGCTGCCTCCCGGCGGAATCGCGGGTCCGGAAATACCCGGAACGCCATCTTGCTGCCAGGGCGGCGTGAGGCCGTGCCAATGAATGAGGCTCGGCTCTTCGATATGATTTTCGACCCGGACACGAAACGGCTTGCCAACCTCGGTGGTAATCCCGATGGTTCCATCGGGNNTCGATCCGCAGCACCGTCGGCGCGGTGTCGCCCGCTTGCGCGTGCAGCCGCGATGCCGCGCCAATCGCGAGAGTTCCGGCAAGAAAATTACGGCGGGACAGCATGAAAGCCTCCGGTACGGGCTTATTGCGGATTTTCCAGACTGAAGGTCTCGGATGTCTCGTCATAGGCGAAGAGTTCGCCATAGCGGCCCCAATTGACCACGCTCTTCAAGGTCCGGTCGGCGTATTCATCCGACATATAGTCCTCGAGCTCCTCCAAGAAGCGGACCGCGCGTGCGGTATGGGTGGGACGCTCGTCGAGCACGAGTTTGATTCGCGCGGCGAGCGGCAAATAGGACAAGAGGTGATCGCCGAAGAGTTTTTTGCGCACATCGACATCCGCCTCGGCGAAACGCTGACCGGCGGGCGTCAATTTGATGTCGCCTTCCTCGATCTCGGCGAAGCGAAGCAATTGCAAGGTTTCGGCGACCGGGAAGAGTTCGTCGACTTCCATCTGCAGACTATCGGCGAGCGCTGGCAAATCGGCGCGGCCCAAATAGGGTTCGGCGGCGATTTCCTCGATCATGCCGGCAAGCGTATTGGTCGAAACGCGCGGCAGAGCCATTCCGAAGCCGAGACCCGGGAAGGCGCCATCGCGGCCGGGTGCCACCGGCGCCGGCCGTTTGGTCATGAGCGCGTAGATCTTGTCCACCAATTGGCGGAATTCGGGATCGAGCCGGTTGCGCGGATGTTGCAGCTTGACCTGAATTTCGGCGGCGATACGGCCGGGATTGCTGGACAACACGATGATGCGGTCGCACATCAGCACCGCCTCCTCAATGTTGTGGGTGACCATGAGAATGCTCTTGATCGGCATGCGTCCCTCGACCCAGAGGTCGAGAAGGTCGGTACGCAGGGTTTCCGCGGTGAGCACGTCAAGCGCCGAAAAAGGCTCGTCCATCAAGAGAATATTGGGATGCACGACAAGCGCCCGCGCAAAGCCAACGCGCTGACGCATGCCACCGGAAAGTTCCTTCGGAAAGGCGGATTCGAAACCGTCGAGTCCGATGAGATCGATCGCTTTCAACGCGCGCCTTCGCGCTTCGTCCTTGGTCACCCGTTTTGCCCGCAGGCCAAGCTCGACATTGGCGAGCACGGTGAGCCAGGGAAACAGCGCGAAGCTCTGAAACACCATGGCAACCCCATCGACCGGACCGTCTACGGGCTGGCCAAGATAGCTCACCTCGCCGCTGGAGGGGAAAATGAGGCCGGACACGATGCGCAGGAGCGAGGATTTGCCGCAGCCGGAGCGCCCCAACAGGCCGACGATTTCATCCCCCTTGAGGGTGAGCGAGACATCGTCAAGCACGGCCGGCCCTGGCTCGCCAGACCCGGTTTGATAGCGCTGAGAGACGTTCCTGACTTCGAGCAAGGGCTGCTTGCCGGCAAAGGATGTCCGCGCATCGTTGTCTTGCATGAAATCACCTCAATCGAGCCGTAGGCGCCTTTCGGCTAGAGCGTATAATGGACGCCATAGCAGGCGGTTGAACATAATGACGAAGATCGACATCATCGCGACGCCGAGCACGATTTTCGGATAATCGCCGTCCGCGGTCGCCTTGGCGATATAGGCGCCGATCCCATGTGCCGACACCGTGTCATTGCCCCATTTCACATATTCCGCGACGATCGCCGCGTTCCAGGATCCGCCCGAGGCAGTCAGCGCTCCGGTCACGTAATAGGGAAAGATCCCTGGAATAATGACGTTTTTCCACCAATTCCAGCCGCGAATGCGAAAATTCGACACCGCCTCCTTGAGATCGTTCGGAAACGCCGAAGCGCCAGCGATCACGTTGAAAAGAATGTACCACTGAGTGCCGAAGATGATCAGAAAACTTAGCCAAATGTCTGGGTTCAGAGAGAACTTGAGAATAAGAACGACGGCAACCGGAAAAACGACATTCGCCGGAAACGCCGCCAGGAATTGCGCAAGGGGCTGCACTTTTTCCGCGACTGCGGGCCGCAGACCGATCCAGACTCCCACCGGCACCCAGACCGCGGTCGCGAGCGCCATGAGCAGGATCACCCGCACCATGGTGAAAATCGTGTAGAGAACACTTTGCCAGACATCGCTCCAAGCGAGTTCTTGGCGCATATAGTCGATGATGAGCCACCCCGCCCAAAGCGCGGCAAAACCGATGAAGGCCACCCACAAAATATCGATCATGCGGCTGAGCGCGGGGCTTTGACGACCGGAAGCGGAAGCGCGAACCGGCAGTTCCATGCGCAGCAGCGCGATGGTGTGGAACAGCTGCGCTGGACCGCGCATCAAAGCACGCATCCAATGTGTCCGCGCGAAGACTTGCGCCACGAAGGACTTTTCCTGGATCTGCCCGGCCGAGAGCTCGACCCGGAATCGCGCGCTAAAGGCAACCAGCGGCCGGAACAGCAATTGGTCATAGGCGATGATGACGGCCAGCATTGTGATGATGGCCGCGAACACGGCATCGATGCGCTTTTCCTCAATGGCGAGGGCAAGGTAGGAGCCGATGCCCGGCAATTTGATCGTTGTGTCGCCGACCGCGATCGCTTCTGATGCGACCACGAAAAACCAGCCTCCCGACATCGACATCATCATGTTCCAGATGAGCCCGGGCATCGCGAAGGGCGTGTCAAGCTGCCAGAACCGCTGCCACCACGAGAGACCAAAACCACGTGCGACTTCGACCAGATCGCGCGGCACGCTGCGGAGCGACTGATAGAAGGAAAAGGCCATGTTCCAGGCTTGTGAGGTGAAAATCGCGAAGACCGCCGCGCATTCGGCGCCCAGGATTGAGCCGGGGAAAAGCCCGAGAAAGAAGGTCACCGTGAACGACAGAAAACCCAAGATCGGCACCGATTGCAGAACATCGAGCAACGGGATGAGGACGAGCGCGGCGCGCCGGCTTTTGGCGGCAAGCGTCGCGTAGACGAAGGTGAAAAGCAGCGAGGCGGCGATAGCGGCAAACATCCGCAAGGTCGTGCGCAGGGCGTAATAGGGCAGCAGCAGATAGTCGAGCGATACAACTGTCGATTCGGGCGCGGTCAAGGGCAGGGTCACCCCGTGTGAAACATGGGTGACCGCAATGAATGCGGAAAAGATGAGCGCAAACGCAAAAAGATCATATTGGTTGGGAAGCGCCTTGCGGCCGAGCGAGGTGAAGGCGACGAATCGAGACAGCATGGCAGCCTTTCACATAGGTCTTGCATGTGCGGGTGGACAAATATGCGGGACGGCGGAATCCCGGCCGGGCCTGACCGGATACCGCCGCGGTTGGTACGCTCGCTGCGGCACATGAAAAATAGATGACAGCAAAACAACAACCAGGCTTGCGCCGCCGGCGCAAGAAGCCTCCCGGGCTTTGCGCCAAGCTTGTAATTCACGAGCTTGCCTGAAATTAACCAAAAGGAGCCTGGAAGCGCGAGACGGCCGTTTTTTTGACTTTTTAACGACATATTACGGATTATGAAATAATTTGACGGTTTAGGGGCTGGCTCTTACGTCGATGCGATATTTTCCTCGTTCGTTTTTTGTCCTCGGTTCATTGTCTTGGCTCGGCCTCGCGCTGCTAGCCGGCGGTTGCGCGGGCGGCGTTACCGGCGACGCTCTTTTTCCGGGCCCGGCGGATTATGAGGTTGGCGGCATCGATGTCTCCAAATATCAGGGCGATATCGATTGGAGCAGTGTGCACGCCGCTGGTGTTCGCTTCGCCTGGATCAAGGCGACCGAGGGCGGCGACCGCGTCGATGAGAAATTTGCCCAAAATTGGGCTTCGGCGAAAGCCGCGGGCGTGCCGCGCGGCGCCTATCATTTCGCCTATTGGTGCAGGCCCATGCAGGAACAAGCGGCCTGGTTTTCCAGGAACGTTCCCAATGATCCGGACGCCTTGCCGCCGGTGCTCGATGTCGAGTGGAATGGCCAATCAAAAACCTGCCCAAAACGCATCCCGCGAGATGTTGCCATAGCGCAGATGAAAATCATGCTCGCCGCGATGGAACAGGCCTATGGGAAAAAACCGGTGATCTATACGTCGATCGATTTCCATCGTGACGTCATGGAGGGGGAATTTTCCGATTACCCGATCTGGGTCCGCAGCGTGAAATGCCATCCGTCGCTCAAATATGGCAATCGCCACTGGCATTTCTGGCAGCATACCGCCGAAGGCCATGTTGCCGGTATTCGCGGCTATGTCGATCGCAATGCCTTCAACGGTTCGATCAAGGATTGGCAGGCTTGGCTCGCCAACAACAAAGCGCTTGCCGACAACAAAGCGACCAGCGCGCGCGGCGCTTGATCGCAACAAGATAAGACGCTCGCAAGCGCGCGCCGATTTGGGCGCTCAACCGCTCTTGATGGGCAGTTTTTTCTTACGATTAAGGTCCCAAAAATAATAGCCGAATGAGGCCGCCAGAACAATTCCGGCAAAGGCGAAAACAAATACCCATTTGTGCGTCTCCTGCGCGACGGTGACGACGAGCCGGCCGGACATGGTCATGTCCTTGCCATCGCTGACCGTCACGAGGACCGCGTATTTGCCTGGCTGATCGAAGTTGATGGGGAGTGTGATAACTCCCGTCGGGTAATTCTTCGGCGGCAGATAGGCAAGCGTGATCGGACCGAGACTGGCTCCCGCCGCGGCATCGGCTTCGGCGCCTCTTACGATACGGACCTCCGCTGTCATGTCGCGCAGTTCTTTCGAAACCGCGGTTAGCGTAACCACGGCAGCCCCAGGATAGGGAATTTCCGGGCAGGAATCATCCAGCGCGCCGGCTTGATAGACCGACAATTGCATCTCATGCATGCCGGCCATCAGCATGCAGCCCATATTCATGTTCATATCCATGAAGCTGGTATCCTGGGCTTCTGCCCGCGCCCCAAGGATCGCAATTCCCAAGATCAAGGCTGCCGCCAACCGGCCTATTCCAAACATAAGTGAATTTCCTCCCGATGATTGGTCTGTTACTTGCGGCCGCGTTGTACTGAAAGGAGGGAGCTTTGCCAACCGCGCAATTGCAATTGCTCGAATTTACAATTGCTCGAACCGCGCCAGGACCTTTTCAGCGATCATGCGTGCGATCGGGATTGCCGATGTCGCGGCGGGCGAGGGTGCATTGCACACATGCAGCATCCGGGCGGTTTCCGCGAAGAGAAAATCATGCACAAGGGTGCCGTCGCGCAACACCGCCTGGGCGCGTATGCCTGCGACACCTGGTTCGAGATCGGCGAGCGACAGATCCGGGCAATATTTGCGGCATTGGGCGAGATAGCTTTGTTTCCAAAGGGAGTTTCGCATCTCCTCAACGCCTGCGGCAAAATGCGTTCCGATAACTCTCCAAAATCCCGGAAACGCCATGTAATCCAGGACATCCTGGGGCCGGAAGGAAAATTTCCCGTAGCCTTCGCGGGCAAATCCTAGCACCGCGTTGGGGCCGACGATGATTCTTCCGTCGATTGTCCGGGTGAGATGAATCCCGACAAAAGGAAGTTTTGGGTCCGGAATGGGATAAATCAGGTGATTGATCAATCCTGCCCGAGATTTTGGCAGGGTATAAAATTCGCCTCGAAACGGCACGATGCGATGATCGATCTTGATGCCGGCCAATTTGGCAAGGCGGTCGGACTGAAGTCCGGCGCAAACGATCAAGGACCGCGCGCGCCAGCTCCGTTGGGCGGTCGAAATTTCGATGGCGTGCGGGTCTTCGTGAATGGCAACGACTTCGGTGCCGAGCTCGATCTCGGTTCCCTCTGCCGAGACGATTTTGGCAAATGCCGCGGAGATCATTTTGTAGTCGACGATCCCCGTCGAAGGGATGAGCAGAGCGGCGATGCCAGTGACATTGGGTTCGAGCTGCATAAGGCCGGCGTGATCGATCCGTTCGGCGGCGATGCCGTTTTGCTTGGCGCGCTCGAAGAGAGCCTCCATATGGACGCGCTCGCGATCATTGGTGGCGACGAGAAGCTTGCCGCAATTTTCGAATTTTATGTCGTGTTCCACGCAGAAAGCTTTTGTCGCGGAAGCGCCTTCGCGGCAAAATTGGGCCTTCAAACTTCCCGGCGCATAATAAATGCCCGCATGGATGACGCCGCTGTTGTGCCCGGTTTGATGGCTGGCAATGGCGGTTTCTTTTTCCAGAACAACGATCGAGGAACGAGGCCGTGCCCGCAAAATTTCGCGGGCGGTCGCCAAGCCGACAATCCCAGCGCCAACAATTGCAAAATCATAGGTCATTGGTTCGGCGCGAAAAGTCTGGTGAGGATTCGTGTTGAATTGCCAAAGCTTGAGATCCTTTGGATGGCGGTGATGCCGTCTCATTCACAGGCTTCTTCCACCCATGTCAAAAGGCTTTTGCCAAGTGAGCATAGATATCTTCGCCAGCTCCCGCGAAGAGGCGATGCGCCAGCGATGATGACGTGGCCTAAGCAGTTTGACACGCTGTTTATATATTAATAATATATGACGTCTCGGAAAAGTATCATGGTCATCTTCCAATCAAATACGAGGAGCCTTCCAATGAATATTCGCCTAGTTGGCGCTGCGCTGCTGCTGATTTCGACGCTCAGTCTCTCTCCGATTGCTGAAGCTCAAACTGGAGGGGTGTCGACGACCTTTCGTGTTTCTGGTCAGGTTACGAATCCTGTGATCTTCAATTTGGCGAAACTCCAAAAATTTGCGGTCTCAACGCAGAATGTGACCTTCTTTGCCGCGGGGCAAGTCACCTCCGGTAGCTACACGGGAGCTTTGCTNNGGCAGTGATGGATATGAGGCAATCTTCGGCGCTGGTGAAATCGATCCCGAGTTCGGCGGCGACCAAATCATCATTGCCTACACAGAAAATGGACAATCGCTCGGGCAAGACGGCTTCGCCAAGATCATAGCCCCGGGCGACAAGGCCGGCGGACGGTTCGTTTCAAACATTGTGAAAATAGAAGTCCGTGACGTGGGTTTACCGCAGTACACACACTGAATGGGCTGACTTTGTCGAATCGCTTGATGCGAGCCCAAGGGAGGACGAACGAGGACCTAATTCCTTAAAGTCTGCTAATCCCAGAACCAACTCCTTATTTCCGTGCTGGCGGCGGTTGCCCGACGGCACGGAAAGTTTGTCCTCGGCGATCCGAGGTGGAAAGCATGCTCGCAGGTCAGCTTGCACACATCACCGCTGCTCTCTTCACCGGCTCCGCCGTCTACATCTTCTATGGGCTTTGCTGTCATAGCCAATTGCGTGAATGGGCCGCCCGAACGTCACGGCCTGCGGCCGTCACGCCAAGGTGATTTCGACCGGCACGTGATCCGAAGGCTTGTCCTCGCCGCGCCTTTCCTTAGCGATCGTCACTTCGGCCAGCCGGTCCGCCGCCCGCGGCGAGAGCAACAGATGATCGATCCGGATGCCCTTGTTGCGCTGCCAGGCGCCCGCTTGATAATCCCAAAATGTGTAAAGTCCGGGTTCGTCGCTTGTCGCGCGCAGGGCGTCGGTCAGGCCTAGATTGAGCAGGCTGCGAAAGCGCGCCCTGGTTTCGGGCAGAAACAGCGCATCGCCCTCCCAGGCGGCGGGATCGGCGGCATCGCGGGGCGTTGGAATCACATTGTAGTCGCCGGCGAGAACAAGCGGCTCCTCCAGCGCCAAAAGATCTTTCGCGTGCGCGATGAGGCGATCCATGAAGGCTAGTTTGTAACCAAATTTCTCGGTTTGCGGCGGATTGCCATTTGGCAAATAGATCGAGGCCACGCGGATGATGCTATTGCCGTTTGGGACGATTGCCTCGATATAGCGCGCCTGTTCGTCGTCCGGGTCCCCGGGTAGTCCCCGTACAACTTCAATTGGCGCCTTGGCGAGAATCGCGACGCCATTAAAACCCTTTTGCCCATGCACGGCGGCATTATAGCCTTCCGCCTCGACTTCCATGAACGGAAACGCCGCGTCCATGCATTTCAACTCTTGCAGACAGAGGACATCCGGCTTGGCGTCGCGGAGATAGCGCAGGAGATGCTCGGTTCTTTGCCGGACCGAATTGACGTTCCATGTCGCGATTTTCACAGCAATATTCCTCGCGTGTCTCACTCATCCGCGCCGGGACATGCCGATTGACGAGCTGGCGTGCGATGACGGCGGGAAGTGGCGCAACGGCCGCTCCCGCATGAGGCGTGGCAAGGTCCCATGCGTGAGAACGCCTTCGCGCATGAGGGCGCGGCGCAGCGGGCCAATCATCGAAAACGC
The DNA here is from genome assembly GCA_003162995.1 of Methylocapsa sp. Lineage (GTDB taxonomy): Bacteria > Pseudomonadota > Alphaproteobacteria > Rhizobiales > Beijerinckiaceae > Methylocapsa. The sequence continues at coordinate 10,242 of PLUZ01000459.1, forward strand.
AAAAAGTCCGGCACCGCGCAAGAAATCGACCGGGAAAAAATTCGAAAGAAGAGAGCGATTGAGGATATCGACGCCATTGGTGCGCAAAAAAATGTCGCTCCGCCGCACGTTGTCGTAGGCTTTCAATGTCGTCGCCGCACCGATGTCAGCCCCAAGCGCACGCGCATCCTCCAAAACCTCGACGAGCGCGGCGCTATCGCGCAGGCTGAGGTTCAGGCCTTGCGCCGCCAGCGGCGGAAAGATATGCGCGGCTTCGCCACAGAGCGCGACGCGATGGCCGGAAAGACGATTGGCGCTCATGCCCGCCATGGGGAAAAAGCCGCCCGGCCCATCGATCTCGATCTTGCCCAAAAGCGAATCGACTTGGGCCTCGATCTCTTGCTCGAGCAGCAACTGCGGCAGCGCGCGGCGGCGCTCGGCTTCCCCGGCGGACATGAGCCACACAAGGCTCGACCGGTTTAGCTTGTTTTCGGCCGCGCGAAGCGGGACCAGCGTGCACGGCCCCGATCGCGTGTGAAACTCCGTCGAGATATTCCGGTGCGGCTTTGCGTGGGAGAGAAGCGCGGTGAAAGCAATTTGCGGATAGGTCCAGCTGCGCGTGCCGATCCCCGCCTTGGTCCGGACGAGGGAGTTGCGGCCGTCGGCGGCGACGGCGAGCGTTGCCGTGATGCAATGCCCATCGGCGAGAGCGGCGTGGATTGCATCCGCGTCAAAGCTTATATCGCTGATCATGCCCTCGTGGAGAACGAGGTTTCCGGTCGCCGAGGCGATGTCCGCAAGGCCCTCAACCAGAACATTATTCTCTATATTCTCGCCAAAGGCGGCGAGATCAATCTCGCTCGCCGCGAAGCAAACCGAGGGCACTGGTAGCCGCGCTCCGGTGGCATCGATCATCGCGATCCTTGCCAGCGGCGCGGTTTTGCCGCGAAAGTGCGGCCAAACGCCGAGCGCCTTGTAAAAGCGCAGCGAGGCTTCAAACAGCGCGACAGTGCGCCCGTTGGCGCGCGTATCGACATGGCCAACGCAGACCACGGAAAATCCCGCTTGCGCGAGCGCGATCGCGGCGGAAAGACCGGCGGCGCCAGCGCCGGCAACGAGAATATCGGCTTGTGTTTCGGGGGTTCTAAGAGACATGAGGCCGCCTTTGCGAGCCTATTTTAGAGCGGCGCGGGGCTTTTGGCGAGTTGATGGTGTGCGATTTTCCCTAATACGCCTTAATTTCCGCGCGAGAAACGATCCTAAGCGCCGCCATAAGCCGGATGTTGCCGAAATCGGCGCGAAGTGTAAAAGTCTCGCGCCACAAAGATAGCTCCTTTTTGTTGAACAGTGCGCGCTGGCAAGCCAGTACAAATTTTCGCGAAATATCGTCAAGAGTCCAGGGCGAACTTGCCTGCGAGCATTCGAGGCTGAATGAACGAGTTTACGCTCTCCTTTGCACCGCTTCTGCCATTGCCGTTTTTGCTTGGCATGGGAGTAATTGCGCTTGGCCTCATTGGTTTGGGCTTTTATGCACGCAAAAGCGGGACTTTTTTGCGCGCCCTCGGATTTGGCTTGCTGCTCTTGGCCATGACTGGCCCTTCTCTGGTGCATGAGGACCGCGATCCATTGAAGGAAGTCGTGGCGGTTGTCGTCGACCAAAGCGGGAGCCAGACGATCGGCGAACGCCCGGCGCAGACGGAGAAGGCCCGCACTGAGCTTGAGAAAAGCCTTACCACTCTTGGCAATGTCGAAGTGCGCGTGATCGAGAGCAGCCGCACGGATAGCGAAGCCGACGGCACGCGGCTGTTTACCGCGTTGAACGCGGGACTCGCCGACGTGCCGATGGAACGTGTTGGCGGCGTCTTCATGATTACCGACGGGGTCGTCGATGATATTCCCGCCGGCGCTGACCTGCTCGGCTTCAAGGCACCGCTCCACGCCCTCATTACCGGCCATGAAGGCGAACGCGACCGGCGGATCGAGCTTTTGGAGGCGCCGCGCTTCGGCATCGTCGGCAAGGATCAAACGGTCGAATTGCGGGTGCTGGACACTGCGGAGAAAAGCGATCCGGTCGCGGTTAAGGTTCGCCGCGACGGCAACCCGGTCGCGACCATCTTCGCGGTGCCCGGAGAACGGCTTCGCGTGCCGGTTAGAATCGAACACGGCGGCCAAAATGTCATCGAGATCGAGGTCGAAGCTCTGCCGGACGAGTTGACCGCGATCAACAACAAGGCGGTGCTGACGATCGAGGGCGTTCGCGACAAATTGAAAGTTCTGCTCGTTTCGGGGGAACCGCACGCCGGCGAGCGCATGTGGCGCAATCTTTTGAAGTCCGACGCCAATGTCGACCTCGTGCATTTCACGATTCTGCGTCCGCCCGAAAAACAGGATGGGACGCCGATCAACGAATTGTCGCTGATCGCATTTCCGACCAGCGATCTGTTCGGCCGCAAGATCAAGGAATTCGATCTTATCGTCTTCGACCGTTATTCAAATCAGAGCGTGCTGCCTCTGATTTATTTCGACAACATCGTCCGCTATGTCCGCGAAGGCGGCGCGCTCCTGCTTGCGGCCGGCCCCGATTTCGCCCGGCCCGAAGGGCTTTATTACTCGCCATTGGGGCGGATCGCGCCGGCGCGTCCGGACGGGACTCTGACCGAACACGCCTTCCGGGCCGCGATCACGGGGGATGGCGCCAAACATCCTGTGACGCGCGGCTTGCCGGGTGCCAATCAAGATCCGCCGGCGTGGAGCGAATGGTTCCGCCAGGTCAATGCCGAGGTCACACACGGTTCCAGTATTTTGTCCGGCGCCGCCGGAAAGCCGCTGCTCGTTCTGTCGCGCGAGGGCAAAGGCCGGGTGGCACTCCTTCTGACCGATCAGATGTGGCTTTGGGCGCGCGGATTTGAAGGCGGCGGCCCGCACCTCGATCTTTTGCGCAGGCTCGCACACTGGCTGATGAAGGAGCCAGAATTGGAAGAGGAAGCCTTGCGTGCCAATGTGCGCGGCCGTGTCATCGAAATCGAGCGCCAAAGCCTGAAACCTGACAGTCCACCCGTGGTTGTCACTGCACCCTCCGGCGCCGTGGAAAGCGTGACTTTGACGCCGGGCGAGCCTGGCATTTCCCGGGCAAGCGTGAATGCGGCCGAATTCGGTCTCTATCGGGTGAACGATGGAAATTTATCGGTTCTCGCCAATGTCGGCCCGGAAAATCCGCGCGAATTCCAGGAAGTTGTCTCGACGCCGGACAAGCTAAAGCCCCTTGCGGAGGCGACGGGAGGCACCGTGCGCCGGATCGGCAATGCGGAAAACAGCGACGTCTCTCTGCCGCGTCTTGTCGCGATCGGGGAGAGCCCCGTCTATGGCGGCGCCGGTTATGCCGCGATCAAGCGCGTCGGCGCGAGCGAAGTGAAAGGCGTCAGTGTGATGCCGCTCGCAATCGGCTTCTTGGGTCTCATAGCATTGCTCGGGAGCATCACGGCGGCTTGGGTTTTCGAGGGCCGCGGGGGCGGAACGCGAGGAGCTGGGCGACGGGCTCTTGATTGAGCTTTGACGTTCCAATGAGGGCGATCATCCTCCAACGCACTGCGCCACCGCACCCGAACATGCGGACGCGCAATTCCTATCGCATGGCCCGCCGCACCTTGCCCTTGACGCCTTCAAACGCCCCTGCGACGAGTTCGCAATAGAGCAGCCGGTCCGGATCGACGGGGCCCGCGAAAATGAGCCTGCCCGGCGGCACCGGCAAAAAACCCATTTTGCCGTAATAGGACATGTCGCCGACGAGCAGCACCAGCCGGTGCCCTGCTGCCCGCGCGGCGCCGAGCGATTTCATCACCAGCGCTTCGCCGATTCCGCCGGAGCGGAACGGCGGAGCGACCGTCACCGGTCCTAGCAGCAGCGCCGGCTGCTCGCCGCAGAAAATCGGTGTCACCCGGCTGGCGCCGACCAGCAAGGTGCCGACCCGCGCGACGAAGGAGAGACTATAGTCAGGCTCGACCCCTTCGCGCAGCCGGTAGGCCGAGCGGGTGAAACGGCCAGGCCCGAAAGCGTGCTCGTCGAGCTTTTCGATCGCCGCGAGATCGGCTGGCGTTTGCGAGCTGAGCGTAAGGGAAAGATCCGCCATCGGATTGCCATTGAACAATATACCGGTGCGCTAGAGCATGATCCCAAAAACTATGCAACTTTTAGGGATCATGCTAAGCGAGGCGNNCCCGCGCAAGGCCGCTCAGCGCTTGATATCGGCGACGAAATTCGGCGCCTCCTCTAGCGGATACGCGATGGAAGAACGCCACAACAAGGCGGCCGCCGTTGCATGTGACGATTGACACGGAAATCCATCGGGCGATTGGCTTTTTTGGAGGGAGGCAAAAGCGCCAAAGCGCTCGCCTGCCTTCGTACGCTTGATCCCGAGTCCGAGACAAATGCACTCCGATGCAACCTTGTCGGGTTGATTTATCTCTCCGTCAAACAAAATCCGTCGGCGCTCAAATGGTTCGATCACGCCCTGGCGCTCGATCCCGCCAATTCGGAGGCTTTGTCGAACCGCGGCCTAGCGCTGCAAGAACTTGGACGTGCGGCGGACGCGCTCGCCGTCTATGACGAAGCCGTGCGTGCGGGGTGTGCCAAACCGGCTCTGTTCTACAATCGCGGCAATCTTTTGCGCGATGCGGGGCGTCTGACGGAGGCCATTGCTTCCTACGATATGGCCTTGCGGCTCGATCCCGCCTACCCGGAAGCGCTGCGTGCCGGCGGCCTTATTCTGAGCGATCTCGGGCACCATGCAAGTGCCCTCGAGTTTTTCGA
>PLUZ01000491.1 GCA_003162995.1 Methylocapsa sp.
TATCCGGGCCGCCCCGCGACGCTTCGCCGGGAGCTTGCGAAAAGCTGCCGTCAAAAGGGGATGGGGTGCCGGGGCCGCGTTTGAGCATGGGCCATCATAGCAAAGGCAAGAGACCCGCGCATCGGGATGGGATCGGGGAGTGTCTCATGTGTTGATTTTCAGCAATCGGTGGAAAGCAGTAACACGGCGTAATCGCTGATCGCTCCTGACGGAGGTTCAAAGATGAAGTTTGCTGTTATTACGTTACCGTACAGCATGGAAACTGATGAGGGCACCGCGGCGGGGCCCAAGGCGCTGTTGCAGGCGGGGCTAACAGACTGGTTGCGTGAGCAAGGGCACGACGTGGCCGGTCCTTTCGACGTCAAATTAACCCCAGATGAAGAGATGGCCTATGGTGCCTGGAACAAAATTGGTTTTGCCAATGCGCATCTTGCCCGGCTGGTCTCGGAAGCAGCGAAGGCACAAGCCTTTCCCCTGCTTCTGGAAAGCAATTGTTACGGTGCTATCGGTGCCCTGGCGGGGCTGCAGATGTCCGCCACCCCGCCTTCTCCGCGCCTCGGTATGATCTGGATAGACGCTCACGGCGATTGCAACACGCCAGAAACAACGCTGAGCGGGATGCTTAGCGGGATGCCCGTTGCCATTGCCACAGGACTTTGTCTGGATCGGCTTCGCAAGCAGGCAGGACTTGATCCCCCGATGATCCCGCACGACGTCGTGATGGTTGGCGTGCGTGCGAATGATCCTCTTGAGCAGGAATTGATCGACCAATCCGGTATCGAAATGGTGCCCGTCGAGGATCTCAAAGGAGATTGCCGTCAACTTTGCGCTGCTATGAACCGCCTGAGCAGCACCGTCGATCTCATCTATGTCCACTTTGATGCGGATGCGCTTGATCAATCCGAGGTGGCTTCGATGCGGCTCACGGAACCCAACGGTCCAAAGAGGAAAGAATTAGCAGCCGCGCTGGAGATCATCATGGCTTATCCCAAAATTGCGGCGTTTGGGATTGCCGACATCAACCCCGAGAGGGATGTTGACGGGCAGATGGTTCTCGCGACCCTGGAAGTTATCAAAGGGGGTATTACTGGCGCAGCTGGGTAAATNNGGGGCCGCGTTTGAGCATGGGCCACATAGCAAAGGCACGGGACTCGCGCACCAGGACGGCGTGGCGGGTGCTGTCCTATTTAGGCAGCGAGTGTCCCAACTTGGTGGTCCGCCGTTTTATGGCTGCGACCGTTGAGGAAAATTCAAATTGCGCACGTGGGCGCGAATGCTGTCGAGAGCGGCTTCTGGGTCGCTCGGGGGGACGACCGGTATGGGGCCAACCTCCAATTCAATCATTTGAAGGACAGTTTGCATGGTTTGCACGAGGTTTTTCATCTGAACCCACGTCATAAAAACTTCTGTCTGTTGCTCGATTATAGGCATGCCGGCGGATGTCGGCTGGGTTGTGATCGTGCCTAGCATCAGAGCGATTTCGCCGTGGCCAACGCGGTATTGGAAGAAGTTACTGAATATTGACTGAAAGGCTGTTGAGCGTCCCCATGGCGTTTCGGGGGTAGTCGGCGTAGCCGCGGTTATGGCCATCTTCGTTAACTCCGTCGATTAATGCGGGTTGAGTAGGCATGGCTTGCGACACCGTATCCGACATTGTTTGATTTCCCTGCGCGCCCATGCTCGCGCGGGTTGCCACTGATCCCGGACAGATAGACGGAATTGCGCCACTTGGCTGGCCATCGCGTGCGGCGCGCGCCTGCGCCACAAGGCGTTCGGCATTAAAGCTACGTCGACGTAGGCGCTTGGATTCGACCTCGCCGATGCGTCGGAACCATTCTTCCCATTCAGGAATGTCTACCCAGAGGGGCAGATCGAATGCGTCCGCCACTTCAAAAAGCGTTTGCAGAGACAACTTGCCATAATCCGGGTCTTCAATCCGAGATATAACGCTCTGCGGTTTGCCCATCCGCTGGCCAAGCTCGGTCTGCGACCATTGCCGCTCGTCCTGCTCGCGTAGCGCCCGAATGAGAAGCGCCAGGCGCGTGCGGACTTGGTCAGCGACAAACTCTCGCCGATCATCTTTGTCCGTGATCTGGCCGATAAATTCCTCACTCCAAGGCAAGCCATAGGGCATTTGTTCGGTCCTTGTTGGCTATCACTTCTGCCTTGCGTTCGAGCGCTCTTTGGCAGGCTTTGAGGGGAACCCATTTATTCCCACGTTCGTGCGCCCAAAAAAGAATCGTAAATTCATACTCACTGGACCTAAATCCAAGCGGCCGCTGTTGAACATTGTCCCCCTTAAATTTGATCTCACCGAGTCCGAAACATTCACCATGCAGCTCTCGATACAAGACGCCGTTGTGCCATTCCTCGAAAGGAAGGGCGGCAAGAATCTTTAGCCTTGAATGAAATTTCTTCCTGGTTTGCCTCTCTTCACTGTCATGAGCTTTCCGGATCTCGTCCGTCCCGTCGGGCGAAAGATAGCACCGGAAACTCCAGAGCACGGCCATTAGGCTATCTCATTTTTGCGATAAATGCATTAAATTTCCGTTGACGGGACTATATCAAATTTGCGATATATGGGCTCCGCTGCAGCGAAAAGGCCCGCTCTCGCTGCAACGAAAGCGGGCCTTAAGGCAGTCGAGGTGGGCGTAGCAGGTCGCGNNCGAGTCCGACTACGTCCACCCCAAATCGGATCAACGGCGGCGGCAACCGCCCTCGGCCCTAAGTTCAACTGCCGGGATTTGGCCCAGAGCGATGAGCTTTCCTAGGAATATGACGCTAGTGGTTAATGGACACAACCCCACGGTCGGCCGGCAAGCAATTATAACGTGGGCCGCCTTGAACGGCACGCTCGCCTGCGATCATATGGTGGCAGAGGTGGGGCGTCATAGTTCGGTTGTGCGAGTGGTGCCCCCTCGATCATCAGGGCGTGCACAATGTCGACTCAGGCTGGAGCTACGGAATTAATTATCGACCGGCAGGGGTTGCCCGGCTTTATGTGCAGCGATCCATTTTTGGAGTTCGGCCACATGGCCGCTCTCCTCGGCGACAAATTCCTTGGCCAGCGCCTTGATCTCGGGGTCGTCGGTCGCCTCAAGAATGTTCTTGTAATATTCAAACCCCGCCGTCTCCGCATCGAGCG
>PLUZ01000235.1 GCA_003162995.1 Methylocapsa sp.
CGCCGGTGATCTACCTCGCCTTTGAATCCCTGCGGCGCGGCCGTCCATCGCCTGCGAAGCAGTCTGTCAGCGAGCCTGAGATCAGCGCGGCGGCCGCCGAATAGATCACAACGGGCTTTAGTTAAAAACCCGAGACAGACTCGACGCAAATCGAATCTGTCTCGGGTTCATGCTTGTCATATAAGAGCAGCAGCTGGCCACGCGGCTCAATATTTGGCGACCACCGCCACGGGAGGCGTGGGGGTGAATTTATAGCTGAAGCCCACCTTGACCTGATTCTCCGTCCAGTGATGAGTCTGGGTTATGAAGTATACGATCGGGCTATCATAGAAAAAGCCGAAATTCGAATAACGATATTCGGCACGCACCGACCAATTGTTGTCGATGGCATATTCAAGGCCGCCGCCGGCAGTCCAGCCGCTGCGGGCCGTGGGATAGCTGCCAATATTGCCATTGACATTGTAGCTATTGTGGATCGCGCCGCTGGTCCAGCCACCAGTTGCATAGATGAGGAGGTGATCAAAGGCGTAGCCGACCCGGCCGAGGATCGCACCTTGAAGGAACAGATCTGTGGTCGAATAAAGATAGGACAGCGGCTGGATTGATTGATTCAAACCTGAGCCATCCACTTCGCCTTCGAGACTGAGGACCCACTGGGTTACCTGCCAGTTATAGCCGATGTGGGCACCGCCGACGATGCCTTGCGGGTTCGTCGCGCTCGGGGCAACCGCGTTCGCAGCAGCTATCGGTCCGAGCGGACCAAAATTATACGCATTGCCATTGTCATTCCCCCAGCCATAGCCGATTTGACCTCCCAAATAGACGCCAGTCCATGTAAAGACCGGGACGGGCGGCGGGGTGACTGGAAGATCGGCGGCGGCGGCAGAGCCGGCAAGTGCTAGGGTGCAGGCCGAAGCAAAAAGCGCTCGTGTAAACATGACAATTTCTCCAAGGATTTGATGTGGCCGTTAGAGTTTGGCTTTGAGGGTGAAGCCGACCATGAGCGGATCGCCGACATTGCCGCTGATCACGCCGGCCGCGAGATTCGCCGCGGAAAGGTTGATGAAGTAATGCGTGTTCAGCGCGTTATGGACCCAGGCGGAAAAGTCCCAGCTCCGATCATCGAATCTGACGCCGGCATGCAGATTGAGCAGCCCATAGGCAGGGATGTAGCTGTAGATCGAATCGTCAGGGTTCGACAAAAACCCGGTCTGGTAGGTATAGTCGGCACCGGCATAGCCAACCACCGGCTTTGGGCTGAGACCATCAAACAGACCGAGATGTTGACTGTACTCGCCGCCGAGCGCCATTGCGAATCTTGGCGTGATGGGAAGCGGCTGCCCGGTCAAGTTGCACGAGGTCGTCATATAGCTCAATTCGAAGGGACAAGCGGAGTTCGTAAAGGATTGGAAGAAGGTGTCGTCGTAGGTGAACGATGCAAAGGTGGTGAGGCCATCGACCGGTTGTGCCCGGAGATCGAGTTCAATGCCGCGCGATTCCGCCATTTTGGCGTTGCCGAGGAAGGTGATCGGCACCGGGCCAACGTTGCTTGTCTCGTTGGTGATATAATTGCGGTCAAACATCACGAAGGCCGCGAGATTGACCTGCAGGCGCTGATCGAAGAACGCGCTCTTCAGCCCGACTTCGTAGTTGTCGAGGTTTTCTGGCTTCACGGTGGTTGGCGCTCCAGCGGGCAGATTTGCGACCGGGTTTGGGCCGCCTCCGCGACCGCCCACGGAATAGGTGACATAGCCCATCACATCCGGCGTAAACTTGTAGGAAGCCGACGCCAGCCCGGAGACAAAGCCCTGATGCGTGTCTGCGGTATATTGCGAGTTGGGGCCAATAAAGGCCGTTCTCGCCGCCAAGGCCTGATTTATCTGGCTTTGGGAGAACCCGTAACCAGAGAGAGTTTCGGCCGCCGATTCCCACTCTCGGAAAATCATGGTCTTATCGTAGTAGGAATAGCGTAGGCCCGTTGTGACATCGAAATTCGGCGCCGCATGCCACACGTCCTGAATATAAGGCGCGATTTCATTGGTCGTCGGGTTGTCGTAGGTTTGGCGGGCGAGATAATTATACGTCGCATTGGCCAAGGCACCACCGTTTACGGCCCATAATGACGCGCTGGAGTAAAAAGCGCCCGCCTGAGGGCCATAGCTTGTCAGGCCCCAGTCGTACAGTTGTTCATACAAATAGAAAACGCCAGCGGTCGCCTCGATAGGTTGTCCTTTCGGCGTCGAGATTTTCAAATCCTCTTCGACAGACCTTTCGTTTATGTGGCCGTTCGTGTTTGTGATGAGCAGAGGCCCAATGACTTGGTCATTCCGATTGTTTGGATGGAAGTCCCACCCGCGATAGGCGGAAACCGAACTTATGGTATAGCCGTTCAGATTATAATTCACGATGGCGGCGCCGCCCTCACTCTCCTGAGCCGTTTCTTGGTAACCGTTGACGTCGGTCTGGTAGAGCCCCAGCGCATTCGCGGGAAGCGGCGTGTAGCCTATCCGGGCGATGCGGGTGAAGAAGTTATTCGGAACCGCAGTGCCATTGGCGTAATAACCGACGGCACCATTATAGAGGTTTTGGCAGCAGGCCTGATTGATGTGGGAAAAATCGAAAATGAGGCGAACCGAAAGATCGTTGTTTGGGGTCAGCAAAACCTGCCCGCGGGCGCCCTTGTCATGCCAGTCGTTGTATTTCGTACCGCTTTCGGCCGGATTGACATTGTCGATATAGCCATCCCGGTCCGTGCCGAAGACAGATAGCCGGAAGGCGGCCCAGTCGCTGTCGGCGATCGCGCCGGTGGCGGTGCCTTTCACCTGTACATAATTATAGTTGCCATAGGAAACTTCCGCGGCTTCCTGGGCAACGAAACTTGGCAGCGAAGTGGTTATGTTCACCACACCGCCAGTGCTGTCCTGGCCGCCGGACGTGCCCTGCGGTCCTTTGAGCACTTGCATGCCATTGAGGTCTGGAATATCGAACACAGCTTGACCAGGGCGGGGTTGATAGACCCCATCGATATAGATCGGCACGCCGCCAAAAATGCCGTCCGTCGCGCTGGACGATGATGCGCCGAAGCCGCGTATGTTGAACGTCAGATTGCGAACGTTGCTGTATCTGAATTGCAAGCTGGGTTCGAGTTTTTGAGCCTCCTGCAGATTGGTGATTTGCAACGCTTCAATCTGTTGCTGTGTAATGACCGTCGCGGCTTGAGGCGTATCCTGCAGTACCGTCGCCTGTTTCTGCGAGACAGCCTCCACACTGCCTGCGGTGGCTGCATTATCCGGCGGCGTCTGATCCGAGACCACGACGTCCTCGACATGGCCTTCCACCACGCCTCCTGCCGCAGTTTGCGCTAAAGCGCCCGTGGACACGCTGAGGCTGAGGTAAAGTGGCAGACCGACACGCCGCGCTAGCCGCGGTGACTTTTTTCTTTTCATGGTGGCATTCCGAGGTAGGGCCGCAGCCGCCTTTCGGCGCTTTGCGTAAGGTTTCGGGAGACGTTGATGGCTATAACCAGACCAGATTTATAGGATTTATTGACTGTCCATTATCCCTATGGATCTTGTCAATTTCTAATCATGATTGCCGAGTCGATCTCGAAACATGGTTGCAAAAATGTCACGGCTGACGAGCGCTCAGATAGCGTGGCAAATGTTTTAAGGGTGATTCGTGCGCCTGGCTTTGCGTGGATCAAGACGCGCAATCTCTTGACGCCGCTGTAGCGATATCACTCAGCTGATCTGGATTGTCGGATAGAGCGCGGCTATCACGCGGATCGGCCCGCGCATCGACATTCAACAAAATGGCGGTTTTCGCTACCGCGCAAGCGAGCGTCGCGATAGGCAACATTGCGGTGCGCCGATTGACCCGATCGGAAGCGTGGACCTTGGCCTCCTGGCAATCGGTCTGGGGAGAAACTTACGTGCAGGCCAAATCAATGTAGGACATGACGAGATAGAGGAGCGCTTCGGAGGATCCCAGATTCCGGTACCTGTGCGGCACGTCTCCCTCGAAGACGATGGCGTCGCCTTCTTCGAGACGCTGCGCCGGCTCCTTACCGGCGGTAATTTCAATCTGTCCGCGAACGACGATCAGGCTTTCGAGCGTACCCGACGCATGCGCCTCGGAATTCTCCGCATGGCGCGGCGCAATGGTCAATTCGTAGAATTCGACAAGCCGTTTACAGTCATGCGGAAACAGGGCGCGGGAGGTGAAGCGCCCATCCTTTGAAGAGATGACGTTCTTTTTGGCTTTCCTCAGCACACACATACCGCGGCGCTGACGCGACGAAATCAGGCTGCCAAAAGGAACGCCAAGCGTGTTGGCAATCTTCCATAGAACATCGATCGTCGGGACAATTTCGCCCATCGCGACCGCATCGAGTTTTTTTTTGCCAAGTCCGGAATACGCGGCCAATTTGTCCATGGATCGCCCCTTACGGAGCATCAGCATGCGCAAACGATCTCCTATGCTCGATCCGAAATCACCCAAGGGAGGCGCAATATGCGTCTCGCCATTTGAGGGGATTGTATTCCCGTCGCCGGAGGGGGAGGAGTCCATACAGTTATTCCATAAATTTAGTTTACTAACTTATAAAGGCCAATTGCCAGCCCGCGTCAAGCGGATCGCGCAACGGATTCTTCATTTTCCGAAGCTCCAANNCTCAAAGCCGCAATGCTCGTGCGATCGAGAATGAGAGCCATGGCATCGCGCACATCGAGCATCAGATCGTGTACGGCGCAGGCGTCTTCATCGGGACAGTCGGTGCATTTGCGGTAGGCGGTGCGGCTCGCGCAGGCAATCGGCGCGAGCGGTCCATCGAGGATTCGGATGATTTGCCCAGCAGTGATCCCGTCGGCAGGGCGCGCCAGCCGATAGCCGCCCCCCTTGCCTTTCTTGCTGCTCAAAATGCCGGCATTCCTGAGTTCGAGTAGGATGGCGTCGAGGAATTTGCGCGGGATCTGATTTTGAGCGGCGATCTCGGCGGCGAGACACGGGCCATCGAACCTCGCCATATATATTAGCGCCTTGAGACCATATTTTCCCTTGTTCGACAGCATGCGTTTCCAAGAAGGCCAAAGGCATTGGCGTATGCCAGGCGCCGCCGATTGCGCCAGGGTCTCATTCATTGCCGCTCTTGCCGCCGACTCGCTCGTATTAGCAATTCATCGCGGCACGGGCAACTTCCGATGCATTCCTTAGTCCCGCTATGGAGCCAGCGAGGCCCACCGGAACAAGCGGTTACACTCAAATTTCTTCGGCTCGCGCTTCGCGCTGCGAAAAAATGAGTTGACCACTATCCTAGTATTTTTATAGANNTTGAACTGCCCCCATTGATTTCGTCCGCGGGAGCGCAAACGCTTCTGGCGCTGAAAGGAACTAAACCATCATTTTGGACGCAAAGCACCGCTCTCTTGCTGTATGCCTTGGTGCTTGCCGCGGCATTCACCTATGCGGCGCGCCCGGCACCGCCCGTTGAGGAAGACGCGATAGAGCTGGTGATGTTGCCTCCCGTGGTACCGGAGGAACAACCGGCGCCAATCGAAGAGCCCCCGCCGGTCGCCGAACAAACTCCACCCGAAGAAAAGCTAGAAGAGCCGCCGCCACCTGTGGCGGAGGAACCGGTTGCGCCAAAACCTTTGCCGAAACCAAAGCCGAAACCAAAGGTCGCCGAACATAAACCGCCGGTCGAACAGCCGCGCCATGCGCCCGCCGCTCCGGCGCGCACTGGGCCGACCACTGTTCCGCCGAACGCGATAGCCTCCAGCTACGCCAATCAGGTCCACGCCCGCATCGCCCACGCCGCAGTCTTTCCCCATGCATTGGCACACCAAGCCGCCCGCGTTGGCTACCATATCGTCATCTCGCCTTCGGGCTCGGTGATCTCCCAGAGCATTTCACCGTCGGGCAATCCCGCGTTCGATACGGCGGCAAGAGAAGCATTGGCGCGCGCAGCGCCGTTTCCCGCGACAGGGCTGACGCGCCCCGCCTCCCTATCTGGCGCCATCGTCTTCCGATGAGAGCTGGTTATTTCATCAATCAACCCAACCTCAAACACCAAGGATATTTTTGAAATGGTGGATTCTATTGATCCCTCAACTGCGGTAGCAGCGCCCCATGGCCTGTCTCCGATTGACTTGTTTCAACAAGCCGATACCGTCGTGAAGGCCGTGTTGATCATCCTTCTCCTAGCATCGGCTTGGGGTTGGGCGGTCATCGTGGACAAGCTCGTCCGGCTGTATCTACTGCAGAAGCGGGCAGACACTTTAATTGCCAGTATCCAGTCAGGGCTGCCTGTCAGTTCAGTCGCCGAAAGCTTCGAAAAGGCCTCCGAGACAGACCCTTTCGTCACGGTCTACAAGGCGATGGTAGAGGAGAATAATCGCTCCGCCGAGCTTGTGTTTTCCGATTCCCAGCGGGACAGTCTTCAGGAGCGGGTGCATCGGGTCGGTCAATTGGCCAGCGTCGACGCTCTCGGGCATTTGCAGAGCCGTTTGCCCGGCTTGGCTACGATCGGCGCGGTGTCTCCCTTCGTTGGACTGTTTGGAACAGTCTGGGGAATTATGACCTCATTCGAAGGCATTGCCGCCTCCAATAATACCAGTCTCGCCGTCGTTGCCCCCGGCATCGCCGAAGCGTTGTTCGCAACTGCTCTCGGCCTCTTCGCGGCGATTCCCGCCGTCGTCTTCTACAATCGCATTGGCGCCGAAATCGGCAATTACGGCAAGCGCCTCAATAGTTTCATTGGCGTGTTCGAAGTNNCCCGTTAATTTGCCAAAGGCGCAAGCGAACCCATTGGTCGATCAAAAACAGCCGATCGCCGTGACCATCGACGCCGAGGGCAAGTTTTTTGTCGATCAACGCGAAGTGGCTGCGGATGAGCTGATTCTTGTCCTCAGCGAGAGCGCTGACAGCAAGGAGCGCCGCATTCATGTGCGCGGCGATAAGACTATTGCCTATGGCAAGGTGATCGAGGTGATGGGTCTCATCAATTCGGCGGGCTACACCAAGGTCGCGCTGGTTTCGGATTCTTCCAATCCTTCCCCCTCCCAAGCAACCCCTCAGACTGTGACGCGATAGATTCGCTCTCACATCCCACTTGGGCCGGTGCTTGCCAGTTTGTCAGGCACCGGCCGCTCGTCACACTCTGCGGCTTACACTTCACATCGGCCCTGCATAAAAAAGCAAGGCTCGCCATAAACACTCCGGAGAATTGAGAATATGAGTCGGACATCGTTGACTGCTCGCCGCATGATGGTTGTGGGTGGCGGCTTGATATTGGGTGCGGCCTTTGCTTTGTCCGCCAAATCCCAAACAGCCCCCGCGGCCGCTCCGCCCGCTGCTCCCGCAGCGGCCAGTCCCTCGCCGGCAAGGCTAGCCATCGAGAACCGCAAAGCCGTCTATACGTTGATCGGGAACAACTTCAAGCCACTGGGCGCGGTCTTGAAAGGCAGCCCATATGATGCGGCAACAATACAAAAGAGCATCGCTCGCCTTGTGTTTCTGTCGGGGCTATTGGACGACGCATTTCCCGAAGTTTCCAACGTCGGCGAACCCGACACCAAGGCCAAGCCCGATATTTGGACCAGCCGCGCGGATTTCGACAAGAAGACCAAGGATTTTCAAACGCACCTCATAGCCCTGCAGGTCTTGAACGATACGGACAAAGAGGCGACGGAGGCATTCAAGACTGCGGCCACGGCGATTGGTCAAGACTGCAAGGCGTGCCACGATGCCTATCGTGTCAAATAGAATCGCTCTGCCTAAGAGCGCGGTCTACGACATCGCGCCAGGCGGCTTGGTAGAGCTTCTCTCCAATGGAATGCAGCCGATCGAAGACAAGGCGCCGGCCTGTGTGGCGCCGCTCGTCGGCATTCCCTTTGTGTGTCCTTCCGAAGAGATCGCTTGATGACAACGATCGAGAGCGTTACGCAAGCGCCAACAGAGGCCGAGCCGCGCAAAGTCTGGGATTTGCCGGTTCGCGTGTTTCACTGGACGCTGGTGGCGGCCATCGTTGGCGCGTTCGTCACCAACCGGCTGGGTGTCAGCTATTTTAAATATCACGTCTGGTTTGGCTACACCGTTATCGTATTGGTGCTGTTTCGTATTGTGTGGGGGTTTATAGGCACCCGTCACGCGCAGTTCTGGAATTTCATTTGCGGCCCCGCCGCGACTCTGCGTTATGTGCTTGGGCTGATACGTGGCCACGAGATACGTTATGCCGGCCATAATCCCTTGGGCGCCTGGATGGTGGTGACGCTGTTGGCGGCGCTAGGGATACAGGCGTTCTCGGGTCTATTTGGCAATGACGAGATTTTCAATGTTGGCCCGCTGTATGGATATGTCAGCAAGGAAGTGAGCCTGCAGCTGACTTCCTTGCATCGCAAACTGTTTTATTGGATCATGGCGGCGGCCGCGATACACAT
>PLUZ01000394.1 GCA_003162995.1 Methylocapsa sp.
ACTGTATCGACGGCCGACGAAAGCGTATTCTTCCCGCTCCCCCGTGAGTTGCGCCAGGGCGCGTCAAACCAGAATTAATTCAGCGCTTTTCCACCTCGATACCTAAGGCGCTTGAGACGATGACCGCTTCGAATTGAATTTCTCAATTTCTCTTTTTTCTCGCATGATCTTATTCAATACGTGGGCACATTTTGGCTCATGCTCTACGTCCAACACGACGATCCGGTTGACAAAAGTATCGGCGATCCTCATCGCGGGGCCGACGGCGAGCGGCAAGTCGGCCTTGGCGCTGCGTCTTGCTTGCGCCTTCGGCGGCGAGCTGATCAACGCCGATTCCATGCAGGTCTACCGCGATCTGCGCGTGTTGACGGCGCGTCCCGATCATGAGGACGAGGCTAAGGCGCCACACCGTTTGTTTGGGCACGTCGACGGCGCGGTGAATTATTCGGCCGGGCTATGGCTCGCGGATGTTTCGCATGCGCTCAATGAGACAAAGCGCCAAGGGCGCTTGCCGATTTTTGCCGGTGGCACGGGGCTTTATTTCAAGGCCCTGACGCAAGGGCTTTCCACGATTCCTCAGGTGCCCGAAGAGGTGCGCGCAAAAGTCCGTGCGCGTGCGGCGGGTGTTGTGGTTGCTGAGTTGCACGCGAGCCTCATGCGGTGTGATCCAGCAACCGCGGCAAGGTTGCGGCCGACTGATCCGCAACGCATCTTGCGCGCCCTCGAAGTCTTCGAGGCGACCGGGAAAAGCCTCGTATCATTCCAAAACGAGCGGGCGCCGCCGCTTCTTGATGCGAAGGACGTCTTTGCGGTTTTCCTCACCACCGATCGAGAAGAGCTGAAGGCGCGGATCGATGTGCGTTTCGACGCCATGCTGCAAGCTGGCGCGCTGCAAGAGGCGGCGAGGCTCCGCGCACGCCGCCTCGACCCCGCATTGCCGGTCATGCGCGCGCATGGCGTGCCGCATCTCATCGCGCATCTTAACGGCGATCTATCGCTTGCCGAGGCGGCAAGGCGGGCCAAACTTGACACGGCCCGCTACGCCAAGCGGCAATTGACCTTCGCGCGGCACCAGCTTGCTTCGTTCCTTTGGACGACCCCACAGGAAGCGGAGACACACGCCTTCGCGGTCTGCTCAGGCTTCAATGCCGCCAAAAAATAATCTGGCCGATGGTCAGCAGAATTTCGGCGACGATCAAGATCACGATCGTCGCTTCGAGCCGTGTCGCCGTGTTGGCGTCGATCATGTCGGTGAGCGTTCGCGTGGTCTCGACGATCGTGTCGAGCTTGCGCTTTAAGGTTTCGGCGCGTTCCTTGAGTTCATATTCGTCTTCAAGCCTTGTGTAGAGCCGTTCGAGGTCGGGCCGGTCCCAGAGCACATCCGGCTTCTCCTCGACGGCGACGCGGCCCGAGACACGATGCTGGACGAGCAGCGTCTGGCCAATCAATTTCAGCATCGAGCGGCGCTTCCAGGGCGGCCGGCCATTTCGGGCAAGGTCGGCCGCGAAAGGCTCGATGATGTCGAAAACCGCATTGACTTCGCGTTCATCGCGGCCGAGCGAGACGCTTTTGGCAAGTGCGTCGGCGACAACGAGAAGACGCTGCTCCGACAGGTCTTTCATCGTGATCGCGCCGCCCGGCGGGACCTTGTCGTCGAAGTCGGACGAAATTTCAAGGATGGCGGATTCGTCGTCGATATGTTCATGCGGTCCCGAAACCCGCAACTTAACGCGGGTAAGCACATCGTCTTCTTCGAGCGGCGACAGGCCGACCATGACCGCGACGCCGAAGCGGTAAAGGGCGACGAAGCCATTTGTCCCGGCATGAAAAGCGAGCGGTGTCGCGGAGATCATGTCGGAGCGCTCAAGACCTGCCGTGTCGATCCGGTCGCCGAGGAGCAGCGCACGGGCGGTGACACGGTTCGGGCCTTGCGAGGCTGGAAGAAGCTCTTTTTGCGGACTGGTCATGGCCCATGAGTACAGGGCAAGGCGCGCGTTTGGAAGCCTCTTGCGCTGGATCCGCGCATGGGCCAGGCAATATGGGCCAGGCAAGCTTGGCTAGGCCAAGAGCCGCTCCTCTTCACCAAAGAGGCCTCCATCGCGGGCTGAAAAGGGCTCTGTTGCATGGAACAGCCCGGCGCCTTCCCCGAACAAACCTTATTGACCGTCCCTCGCGCATCGGCTATGGAGGAAAAGTCCACTATTGGCAGGGAGCCTCCCGTGAACAGCATTCTTATCGTAGCGCGCGCGCCGGAAAAGGGTCGGAAATAGGTTCCGTTTACCCTCAACTGGCGCATATCCGGGGCCCTCAGGGGCCTTTTTTATTGCCCAAATCCAGGAATTCGCAAACAATCTTTCCGGAACAGGACCCTTGGAGCAAGAGATGACCAATCTAATGACCGGCGCGGAAATGGTCGTCCGGGCGTTGCGGGATCAGGGAGTCGAAACGATTTTCGGCTATCCGGGCGGCGCTGTTCTGCCAATTTACGATGCCCTGTTCCACCAAAAACACATCAAGCATGTGCTGGTGCGCCATGAACAGGGGGCGGCCCATGCGGCAGAAGGCTTCGCCCGTTCGAGCGGCAAGGCTGGCGTGCTTTTGGTGACCTCGGGTCCCGGCGCCACCAATGCGGTGACCGGCTTGACCGATGCCCTTATGGATTCGATCCCGGTGGTCTGCATCACCGGTCAGGTGCCGACCCATCTCATCGGCTCCGACGCCTTTCAGGAATGCGATACCGTCGGCATCACAAGGCACTGCACCAAGCATAATTACCTGGTCCGTCAGATCGAGGACTTGCCGCGCATTTTGCACGAGGCCTTTTACGTGGCCCAGAATGGGCGTCCGGGTCCGGTTGTTATCGATATTCCGAAGGATGTGCAATTCGCGATCGGCACCTATATCGGGCCGCGCAACATCGAGCATAAGACCTATAGGCCGAGACTCGATGGCGATCCGGATCGGATCGAGCAGGCGGCTCTGCTCATGGCGTCGGCGCGGCGTCCCATCTTTTATACCGGCGGCGGCATCATCAATTCGGGTCCCGAGGCATCGCGTCTGCTGCGTGAACTCGCCGGCCTAACCGGGTTTCCGGTCACTTCGACTTTGATGGGGCTCGGGGCCTATCCGGCGTCGGCCAAGAATTGGCTCGGCATGCTCGGCATGCACGGCACCTATGAAGCCAATAACGCGATGCATGATTGCGATGTGATGATCGCGATCGGCGCCCGCTTCGACGATCGCATCACCGGACGGCTCGACGCGTTTTCGCCTGGCTCGAAGAAGATCCATATCGACATCGATCCGTCCTCGATCAACAAGAATGTGAAAGTCGATCTCGGCATTGTCGGCGATTGCACGCATGTGCTGCGCCAGCTCATTGACGTATGGCGGGGCCGGGACCTTGCGCCAGACACAGTGGCGCTCGCCAAATGGCAGGCGCAAATCGAGAAATGGCGGTCGCGCAAGTCGCTGTCCTTCAAGAACTCGAAGGAGGTGATCAAGCCGCAATATGCGGTGCAGCGTCTTTACGAATTGACGAAAGGGCGAGACACCTACATCACGACCGAGGTCGGCCAGCATCAAATGTGGGCGGCGCAGCACTACCATTTCGAGGCGCCGAACCGCTGGTTGACATCGGGTGGTCTCGGCACAATGGGCTATGGGCTTCCGGCGGCGATCGGCGCCCAGATGGCGCATCCGGGCGCCCTTGTCATCGACATCGCCGGCGAGGCCTCGATCCTCATGAACATCCAAGAGCTTTCGACTGCGGCGCAATACCGCCTGCCGGTCAAGATCTTCATCCTCAACAATGAATATATGGGGATGGTGCGGCAATGGCAGGAACTCCTGCATGGCGGCCGCTATTCCGAGAGCTACTCGGAAGCGTTGCCGGATTTCGTCAAGCTCGCGGAAGCCTATGGTGCGCATGGCATCCGCTGCTCGGACCCGGCCAAACTCGACGAAGCCATCATGGAGATGCTGGAGACGCCCAAAACGGTCATCTTCGATTGCGTCGTCGACAAGAACGAAAATTGCCTGCCGATGATTCCCTCCGGCAAGGCGCATAATGAGATGATTCTGCCCGGTCACGACGCGGAACTCGAAACCGCGGTCGATGCTGCCGGCAAGATGCTGGTGTAATCACATGAACGCTCCGGCGGCGCCCCTTTCGCCCTATTCCTCGGCCATCGGCAAGCCCAATATCGAGGTGCATACGCTCTCGGTTCTGGTCGATAATGAGCCGGGTGTGCTCGCCCGCGTCGTCGGGCTTTTTTCCGGACGAGGCTATAATATTGAGAGCCTCACGGTTGCCGAGGTGGCGCATGCGGAACATCTTTCCCGCATCACCATCGTCACCTCGGGCACGCCCGAGGCAATCGAGCAGATCGGCCATCAGCTGGAGCGGCTCGTGCCCATCCACAAGGTCACCGATCTGACCTTGCGCGGCAACGCCGTCGAGCGCGAGCTGGCGATGATCAAGGTCGCGGGCACGGGGCAAGATCGCGATGAGGCCTTGCGGCTTGCCGATGCCTTTCGCGCGCGGGTGATCGATGCCTCGATCGAGAGCTTTGTGTTCGAGCTGACCGGCGCCGTCGGCAAGATCGATCAGTTCATCGAACTCATGCGCCCGATCGGCCTCGTCGAAGTATCGCGCACCGGCGTCGCCGCCATGTCGCGCGGGCCAAATCCAACGTGAGTATGGCCGCCGCTGGTCCGCTCAGGATCGCACCGGCGGCGCCATGAATTCCGGTCCGATAGGATCTTTGATCGTCTCACGGAGGATCTGGTCGATCTCGTTCTTGACCGACGCATCGAGCGGCCAGCCGAACAGCTCATCGACCGGTTGCAGTTGACCGGGGTGGCGCGCGCCCCACAGCGCCGTGGTGATTCCTTGGTCGAGCATCCAACGGACCGCCAAGTGAATGACGCGCTTGCCGAAACGGTCCCGGGCGAGGCGATCGAGCCGTTGCACGGCGGCGAGATATTGACCGAATCGAGGTTGCTGAAATTTCGGGTCGGTGCGGCGTAAATCATCGCCGCTGAAAGCTGTATCTGCTTGCATCCGGCCAGACAAAAGCCCCCGGCACAAAGCGCCGTAACCGAAAATCGCAATCTTGTTTTTGCGGCAATAGGGTAGAATCTCCGCCTCGATTTCCCGTTCGAACAAATTATAAGGCGGCTGCAGCACATGGATCGGCGCAGTGCGGCGGAACTGCTCCATCTGGCCGGTGGAGAAATTGCTGACGCCGATGGCGCCGATCTTTCCCTCCTTGAACAGCCTATGCATCGCCTCCGCTGTTTCTTCGATCGGGGTCTGCGGGTCCGGCCAGTGGACCTGGTAGATATCGATGTGATCGGTGCGAAGCCTACGAAGCGAGTCTTCGAACTCGCGCTTGATCCGATCCCGGCTGGCATTGCGAAAAATCTTGCCGTCCTTCCATTCAAGCCCGACCTTCGTGGCGATGACCACGCGCGACCGCAGGCCGCCTTCAGCGATTGCCTTGCCAACGATTTCTTCCGAGCGGCCGAACCCATAGACGGGAGCGGTATCGACGACAGTAATGCCATGATTCAAGGCGGCTTGAATGGTGGAAACCGATTCGGCTTCGTCGGTTCCGCCCCACATCCAGCCGCCAATGGCCCAGGTGCCGATTGCGATACGCGAAACCTTCAGCGACGTGCCGGGGATATCAGAAAATTCCATGTGACTCTCAAGAGTATTGGCGAGTTGTGCCATCATTTTACTCCGTGATTTGAGTGGCCTCGGATGCGTTACCGCGTCAGGGCAAACGCTCTCTTTTTCGATCAGTGACCCTATCTGACCGGATCATGCTTTAGCCCAGATTTGGGGAGACACTGGCGAGGGTGAAGTGCACAGGACGCGAACAATCGCCGCGGGAGACCGTCAAGGTCACACTATTTCCGGCGCCGCTCTGTCCGCAGAGACTTGCAAACCAGAAAATTGCATTTTCGAGAAACCGGTTTGGCACGGCACCGCCTCCGCCTGTCACTTGGACGTTTGCAACTTCACCCTCTTGCAAACGCCCAAGCACGCAGTTGGATCCCAAGATTTCGGGACTGGTCTAAAACCTAAATCCGTGCCATTTGAAGCGGCCACAGGGCCGGTCAGCGAAGGAGGAACCCTACGACATGCGCGTTTATTATGATTCCGATGCCGATATCAATCTCATCAAGGGCAAAAAAGTCGCCATCATCGGCTATGGAAGCCAGGGCCATGCCCATGCCCTGAATCTCCGGGATTCGGGCGTCAAAGAGGTGTGCGTCGCGCTCCGCGAAGATTCCGCCACGGCCAAGAAGGCGGCAGCCGTTGGGCTTGAGGTGAAGACCGTTGCTGATGCCGCCAAATGGGCCGATGTGGTGATGCTGCTTGCCCCTGACGAGCTGCAACGCGACATCTATCGCGACCATCTCAACCACAATCTCAAGCAGGGCGCGGCCTTGATGTTCGCGCATGGCCTCAACATTCATTTCAATTTGATCGAGCCGCGCGGCGATCTCGATGTTTTAATGGTCGCGCCGAAGGGGCCTGGCCATACGGTGCGCTCGGAATATAAGCGCGGCGGCGGCGTGCCTTGTCTCGTTGCGGTCGCCCGCAACCCGTCCGGCAATGCGCATGACCTCGCCCTTTCTTATGGGGCGGCGATCGGCGGCGGCCGTGCGGGTCTCATCGAGACGACATTCCGGGAAGAATGCGAGACCGATCTCTTCGGTGAGCAAGTCGTGCTTTGCGGCGGCCTCGTCGAGCTTATTCGCAATGGTTTCGAAACCCTAGTCGAGGCGGGCTACGCGCCGGAGATGGCTTATTTTGAATGTCTGCACGAGGTGAAACTGATCGTCGACCTCATCTATGAGGGCGGCATCGCGAATATGAATTATTCGGTCTCGAACACCGCCGAATATGGCGAATATGTTAGCGGCCCGCGCATCATCACGGAGCAGACGAAGGCCGAAATGAAGCGCGTGTTGAACGACATTCAATCTGGCCGGTTCGCCCGCGATTGGATGCTTGAGAACGAAGTCAATCAGACGTCCTTCAAAGCCTTGCGGGCGAAGTCGGCCGCGCATCCGATCGAGGAAGTCGGCGCGAGGCTCCGCGCGATGATGCCCTGGATCGGCGCCAACAAGCTCGTCGATAAGGATAAGAATTAGGGAACGTAAAGGCAATCTGGCCGCACGCGATTCCGTGGAATCCTTGCCGACGCTGACATGATCATGTATATGATCATGTATATGGTGAGGAGCCTGGAATGAGCCTGGCGAGCGAGAGATTGGTTATCCCGATCACGGCGAAAGACAAGGCGCGCGTCGAGCGAAAGGCGGCTATGGCGGGCAGACTATCGACGGCCGAATTCGTCCGGCGGGCCGCGCTCAATTATGAACCAGCTGATGAGGCGGCGGCAGCTGAGTTGCGCGGCCTCGTCGCGGGTTTCGAAGAGCTGCATGCGAACACGCTCGCTCAGCTTGATCGCACCGACGCGGCTCTCGACGCGGCACTTGCGCATTTCAACCGGGACCGCGTGTGAGCGGTATCGGCGATGCATTGAAGGCGATCAGACAGGCGATCCTGCTTGAGGAGCGTATTACAAGCCAGAGCAAGAAGCTTGAACAATTGGCCGTGAGCGTCGTCGAAATGGACAAACGGCTGGCGGCGCTCGAAGGCCGTATGGAGGGTTTTCTCGCCGCGGCTTCGGCGTTCGGCAGCGGCGCTAGGCGTCCGGCAAAACTGATCGAGGCGGCCCCCAAGGAGCGGTCAAACCCGCCGCCAGCGCAAGAGCCTTGAAGAAAGCCCCTTTGCCGGGGTTTCGCGAGACCCCGGCAAAGCTTAAACCTTGTCGGCAAACAAAGTGAAGCGCCTTTCACCCACCCGTTTAGCGCCTTTCACCCACCCGTTTTGAGAGAAGTCAACGCCGCTTGAACGCCATTGGAACTCACCGAGGATGCTGAGCTCGATGTGCTGATTGGTTTATAATCGCCATCGCTGTCTTTGCTTTTCACGGTGTGAGAACTTGCCGTTTTATGATCGCCATCAATAGCCCTAGCCTGCTGGACATTGGCGATGTTGGATGTGGAGCCGACTGCAGAAATTGACATCTATTCCTCTTTTATAAAAAGGTGGTACCGCCCGGTTCGGACGCTACGATTTGCTCGAATAGCAGGCACCTCTTAATTTTGACTCGCTACTGTGCCTCTAGATTGAGGATTAGGATTCATCTGGCGGCACAGTCATCGAAAAATCACGCCCTATAGAGCAAATTGCGCAAGTCAGCACATCGCCGGGGAAGCTAGCTCCGCGCAAGGCTCTCAAATTATGCAGCTCCGTAAACTCTGGAGATGGGGTGGGAGATTTTCGCATGAGCATGGGAATATCTGGAATTGGCGGAAGTTACGCGCCGCAGGCTATGTCAGGGGCCAGTGCGCGGATGCCGCCAACACAAAAAATGGCGACGCTTTTCTCGCAGATCGATACAAGCGGCACAGGATTGATCACCCAAAGCCAGTTCACACAGGCTTTCCAGACGATGAAGCCAACTGCTGGCTTTCGCGCCATGGGGGCCGACGCAGTATTTCAGGCTCTAAATCCGAGCAGTTCCGGAACGGTCTCGCAACAAAACTTCGTCCAAGGCATGACAAAATTGATGACGCAATTCCACTCAGCGGGAAGTTCCGGGAGCTAGAGCGCTTCCCACCCCACGGAAATTGCGTGATCGAAAAGAAATCGCTCAGATTCAAAGAGTTGGAGCATGTCCTCATCGAAAAATTCGAGCAACTTTTTCGGGACATGCTCCAAGACCGCCTGATCAGCCTTTACGAAAGAATCGAGCCACCGAGCTTTCCCGTGGACTCGACATAAAGGTGAGCCGGCGCCGCCGTGCCGAGCCATTGCGGGCCGGCGTCGCCCATCAGTAGCGCGATCGTAGAGATCATGCCCGCCGTCAGGCAAGTGTCCGCAGCGACGGTCACTGAGGGCAAACCCGCGACTGGCCACCCAGTCTTTGGGTTGATGGCGTGGCTGTATCGGCGTCCCTCGACTTCGAAGAAACGTTCGTAGTCGCCGCTCGTTGCAACGCCGCCGCTTGCGACAAACAGCGTGGCAACCGCCACCTCGCCGCCCATCGGGTCTCGGATGCCGATGCGCCAAGGAGTTCCATCTGGATGCGGCCCTACCACCGCGATATCCCCTCCAAGATTGACCAACCCGTGCCGCGCCCCCCTTAAGCGGCAGACTTGTGCGGCGCGGTCTACCGCGTATTCCTTCGCTACGCCGCCGAAGTCCAGCTCCATCCCGGGCACCAAAAACGTGAGCTTCGGCCGCTGCCACACGACTTTGTCCAGCCCGACATGGGCAAGCATCGCGGCAATTTCCGCTTCGCGCGGAACCCTATCGATTTCGTCATTCCAAATTTGGCGCATCAGGCCGGACGTTACGTCGAACAGTCCATGAGATCGTGCATACGCCGCAAATGCATGGTCGATAAGATCCGCAGTTTCCAAGTCAACGCAAATACTGTTCCCCCCATTGGCGGCGCGATTGATCCGGCACAGAAGACTATTTGCGATATAGCGGGAATAGCGACGCTCAATCCGGCGGACTTCCGCGATTGCCGCCTCAGCGACTTGTGCGGTGTCTCCCTGTACATGATCATACAGCGATAGAGAACACGGCGATCCCATCGCGAAGAATTCAGAATGAATGGCCTCCGTTGCGCTCATGCGCTAACCTTTCCGTTTAAACTCCCTTGTTCCAGATGCTGCGAAGTGTTGGGCGGCGCCATTGCGCAAAGCTTGCAGCGTCGCACGAAGCGTGCCGCAGCGCGCTTGCTAGAGAAAAACGGCGCGACGTCGCTGACGCTGAGCGACTGCTTCGTCGAGCGGCAGGCCGCCTTGGCAAACAGCCAGATCCGCGTTGTCAAGAGCCTGCTTCAAGACGCCTGCACCGGAAGGACCGATTTTCCGCGCAAGTGGACGCCTCCGAAGGCGGAAGACGTATGTGGCCTTGTAAGGTTTAGGGATTCAATCGTACCAAAACGTTTCACGTGAAA
>PLUZ01000072.1 GCA_003162995.1 Methylocapsa sp.
AGCATTGGACCCAAACGAAGTTTGATCGACCGGTGATCCTGCTCGATCAGATTGTTATCTGGCATGTGTATCCGTGCAACAGCGCCCCGAAGGAGTGAGATACTTCTCGCGACAGAGTTCAGAAAGCCTTTTTTGGTCGAGCACTTGAGGCGACCGCATCGGGAGCCTAATCGATTATTTCAACGTTAGCGTGGAAATAGTTCATCAGTCGAATTTGCATGCGATAAGGGATCGTCTCGCGGAGGAACCATTTTCCGAAAAAGCGGCTGCAAGAGGCGAATTTTCGTTTTTTGTCGCTGGGGTAACATTGGGGTGCGGGGCGGGGGTATTATCGTTTCCATTTCAGGCCGGGAAGAAAAATTGCGGGTGCTTTCCAGTAAGCCTGACCGCTATGTTTTCGACAATAACTTGAACAAGCGCATCCATGATGCGCAACGAAGGTCGTGGGGAGCCCACAGAACCGAAACTCGCGTGGCGGTGGGTGCCGCGCGGCCACGGACCGCGTTCCTGGGGCGTTTCTAGCGGCCAGTGACACTCATGCGGCCCGAGGTTCGCGAATGCAATCCCGGCAGGCGGTTGCGGCGCCGGATTGGCGTCGGCACGATCCGCGATATCAGCATCAAACATGACATGAAGCATGTGGTGAGTGTTCCCCTAAAAAGCAAGGCGGTCCCCTGGCCGGGGACGTGGACCTGATGCCGGGGCCAGGGCGCCTCCAAACCGGCGGCGGAGATGAGGCAGCGCGGGCCGAGAATTGGCGCGCCCGGCCGGGTATAAATCGCAGAGGCAAAGTGGGCATGGTTCAAAACTGGCTTGCTTTGGGTAACACAGACAATAGGAATCCTGCTGCCCAGTGAGGGCGGTTTGGACGCAGAGATGAAGAAAACGGGAAGGGTAAGCAACCGCTTCCGCGTTCAACTCAAGGGAGTTGAAACCTTGTGAAGCCCAGGAGTTCGAGCCAGTGCGGATGGCTTTGTCCGGTCATCAATTCTTTTGGGCTTTTGCCGACACGTTCTGGACGGTGACTGCGAAGGAAGGTGCGGTGATTGTCCTTGAGCCGCGCCGGCCATGAAATCGCCATGCCGTTGCGCGTGCCGCCGAAGAAAGACGGGATCTGCTCGGTCCATTTGTAGGGCGTATCGAACGCCCAGGTCCACGGCACTGCGAAGTGGTTGTACGTGTACTCGCTGCCCCAGGCGTCGTAAAACTTCATCTGCGCCTCTGCCGAGAGCTCGATGCCATTGAAAGACAGCATTTCGCTCGGCGTGCCGTTCTGCGTGCCCTCGGCGGACGCGCCGTTGTCACCGCTGATGTAAAATGATCAGCGTGTTGTCGAGCTTGCCCATATCCTGCACCGCCTGCACCACTCGGCCGATTTCATGGTCGGTGTAGGCGAGATAGGCCGCATAGACGTTGGCCTGGCGGATGAACAGCTTCTTCTCCACATCCGTCAGTTGGTCCCAGTTCTTCAGCAACTTCTCCGGCCACGGCGTCAGCTTGGCGTCCCGCGGAATCACGCCCAGCTTCTACTGGTTCGCGAAAATCGTGTCGCGCAGAGCGTTCCACCCTTTGTCGAAGAGATGCAGGTCGCTGATTTTCTCCACCCACTCCGGTGTTGGGTAGTGCGGCGCATGCGTGCCGCTCGGCACGTAATACACCATGAACGGCATGGAAGGATCGATGTCGTTCAGTTGCCGCATCCAGTGGATCGCATCGTCCGCCATCGCGGTGGTCAGGTTCCAGCCGGGATGACCGATATAAGGATAGATCGCCGTAGTATTGCGGTCACTTCCACATTGCCATTGCCGCCAAAATGCTCGATCTCAACGCCGTCGAAAACATCGGGCAATTCAAGTGGACGGCTGGCTCTCGAACCCTATCTTCGAATCATTTGAAGACATTGTGGGCCACTGCTACTTCGCCTGGAACAAGGTCATCGACATGCTCTGGAAAATCATCTCCATCGGAATAGAGGATTCGGATCGAGAAATTTCTATTGACGCTGCGCGATGTCCCGAACGGCGCCACGCGCAGCGCTGGTGGTGAAAGCAGCATAAGCTTGTAAAGCGGGCGAGACGTTTCGGTTGCGGAATCGAGGCTTCCAGACAGTCGCGCCGTTGGTTTGCCGGGTTGCCCGGCGTTCGGTCAAAACCGCCTCGGGCACTGCCAGATGGAGGGAACGATTGGGAATATCAATTTCGATGCGGTCGCCATCCTCGATCAAGGCGATCAGTCCGCCTTCAGCTGCCTCCGGCGAAACATGGCCNNAGACCCTTGGATTTCAAGTAGCTCGTCGGATAAAGCATTTCCTGCATGCCCGGACCGCCACGAGGACCCTCATAGCGGATTACCACAATCTCGCCGCTTTGGACCTTGCCAGTCAGGATGCCCGAGACGGCCTCGTCTTGGCTCTCGAAGACCCGCGCCGGACCAGCGAAAACACGGATGCTGTCATCGACACCCGCCGTTTTCACGATGCATCCGTCCTCGGCCAGATTGCCCTTGAGAACAGCCAGGCCGCCATCCTTGGAGAAGGCGTGGTCCGCGTCACGAATAACACC
>PLUZ01000045.1 GCA_003162995.1 Methylocapsa sp.
CGATAATCCCTAATTATCGATGGGGATGAGCCCAAAAACAGACCGTCCGAGTGACGGAAGCGATCTAGCTTTTCACTTCTTTTAAAACGTATCTAATTAGTCTTATCAATGTTGTGTTGATCACCGCGTCGCGTCTTCCAGTGTCGATTCGGACCTGGCCGCACTGAAATTGGCATTCCGGCGCCCGCGCGGTAGAATGCCCGATCGGAGGGGACCCCCATATCTTGCGCTCTACGTGCAATTCGGCGTAGCGGAGGTCCGGATCGTCGATCTCGCCGGTGCCGCGGTCGAAACTTTTCGTGATCCCGCGAAGAACGCTTACGGTCTTCGGAAGCGGCGAACCGGCGGGATGCTAGCGCCGGTGCTTCTCCCCGCCGTCGAAATCGATATCGGCGCCCTTCTCGCGTGACTGCTCTCCTCTTGCGCCGGCGAATCATGCTAGGGTGCTCCCATGACGACGCAAGTTCTCTTCAACGCTTTGACCTATATCGACCGGCTGGTCCGCGGCGGGTTTTCGCAAGACCAGGCGCGCGCCTCGGCCGAGGCGCTCGAATCGGCCCTTTCCGAAAGCGTCGCGACCAAGACCGATATCGCCGATCTGAAGCATGAGATCGCGTCTGCCACCCGTGATCTCAGGTCCGACATCACGGCCGTCGAGGGGCGACTCAAGCTGGAAATCTCGCAGACGAAGAATGAAATTCTCCGTTGGGCGTTCGGCTTCAATCTCGTTCTGATCGGGGCGATCTTTGCCATCGTCAAATTCGTCCGTTGACGGAAGGGGGGCCACGCCCGGACGCCCGCGCGGCGGCGACGCGCCCTGTGACTTGAGCCTCGATAACTTGCCGTGGACCAGACTTGCAGGTCCACTTGCGGCGGCGGAAGACGGGCTGGCACGGCTCGACGAGCGGCTCCGGACGAGCGGAATCCGGGACGGCTTCATCAGCCGGACCCATTTCCAGGACGCCTGCGCCAACCTCTGGCTCGCCGGCGAGCTCGTGAGCCTCGAGGACCTGGTGCTGCATGACGCCCGCATGGATATCCGTTCACCGACCCATGCGTTGACCCGCGCCCAGGCGCTGCGGACCCGCCGGCGGATCGCCGGCGCCGCGCCGGATTGGGCCCTGAGCCCGGACGGCCTCAAAGCTTTGCGCGGCGACGGCGATGGCGGGCCGGCGGACGCAGGACCCGCAGGGGAGGGGGAAGATCAGGGGGAAGACGAAGCGCCGGGATTGCCCGGCGACGCCGGCCCGCTCGCCGGCGAACTGGCCGCGATCGACCGCGCGCTCACCCGCAGCACCCGGGTCCTCGCCGGCGACGCGACGCGGGCGGAGCTTCTCCGCAATCCGCTTATCTACGATCCGGATGGAGAGGAGAGCGAGAGGCTCGAGACGTGGCGCCACTTAGCCGAAATGGCGCAGTCGGAACCGCCCCTCCTGGCGGCGGCCTTGCTGTGGGACGCTTGGGAAAGAGAACCGCCGCTCGAGCGCCAGGCCTGGCTCGGCCCTCTGCTGGTCGCAGCAGTGCTTCGGGCGCGGCAAAAAACGCAGGCGCATCTGTTGTGTGTGAATTCGGCGCTGCGCTGCATCCGTCGTGAGAAGCGCCGGTCGCCTGACCACGGCGTGCGGCAGATCGCGTTCCTGGAAGCGATCGCGGCCGGGGCCGAGGCCGGAATGAAAAACCACGACCGCTGGCTGCTCGCCCGGCGGGGCTTGGAGAGCCAGGTCAAAACCCGCCGATCCAGCTCTAAGCTGCCTGCTTTGGTGGAATTCATGCTAGCGCGGCCGATCGCCTCCGCCGGCATGATCGCGAGCGCGCTTGGCGTGACGCCGCGCGCGGCGCAAGCCATGGTCGCCGAGCTCGGCCTCCGCGAGATGACCGGGCGCGGCCGCTATCGCGCCTGGGGAATCTTGTGACGATCTTTTGGGCCTGTCGGCTGATCTGTTCATCGGCCTGGGCTCTCGATGCCGATCGGCACGCGAAGACCTTGATGCAGTTCATCGAAGAGGGGTCACTCCGTACCGCCGATTTACCTCCGGAGTTTGGGCGGCGTCCGCCGCAATCAGGGAGAAAACGATGCGCGACTATCTGAAGTTCTACATCGGAGGCAAGTGGGTCGAACCCGCGCAACCGAAGACGCTCGAGGTGATCAACCCGGCGACAGAAACGGTTTGCGGCCACATCTCACTCGGCTCGGCCGCCGACGTGGACCGCGCGGTCAAGGCCGCACGCGAGGCCTTCAAGACCTTCTCGCAGACGAGCCGCGAGGAGCGCATCGGGCTGCTCGAACGGATCGTCGCCGAATACGAGAAGCGCCGCGAAGACATCGCGAAGGCGATCACGGAGGAGATGGGCGCCCCCGTCTGGCTCGCGCAGCGCGCCCAGGCCGCCATGGGCGCGGCGCATTTCACGACCGCGATCCAGGTTCTCAAGACCTACAAGTTCGAGGAGAACCGCGGCACGACGGTGATCGCCAAGGAGCCGATTGGCGTCTGCGGCTTCATCACGCCCTGGAACTGGCCGGTCAACCAGATCGCTTGCAAGGTCGCGCCTGCGCTTGCGACCGGCTGCACGATCGTCCTCAAGCCTTCCGAGATCGCGCCCTTCTCGGGCCAGATCTTCGCCGAGATCCTCGACGCGGCGGGCGTCCCGCCGGGCGTCTTCAACCTCGTCAACGGCGACGGACAGACGGCCGGCGCAGCGATCAGCTCGCATCCGGGTGTGGACATGGTGTCCTTCACCGGCTCGACCCGCGCCGGCATCGAGGTCGCAAAGAACGCCGCCCCTACCGTCAAGCGCGTGTGCCAGGAGCTCGGCGGCAAGAGCCCGAACATCGTCCTCGAGGACGCCGACATGACGGCCGCCGTCACCGACGGCGTGCGCGCGGTCATGACCAATTCCGGTCAGTCCTGCAACGCGCCAACGCGCATGCTCGTGCCGCAGAAGACGATGGACGCGGTCATCGGCATCGCCAAGGCAGCGGCCGAGGCGACGACGGTCGGCGATCCGAACGGCAATGCGCAAATTGGCCCGGTCGTCTCCGAAGTGCAATGGAAGAAGGTCCAGGGCCTGATCCAGAAGGGGATCGACGAGGGCGCGACCCTCGTCGCCGGCGGCACAGGCAAGCCCGAGGGCCTCGAAAAGGGCTATTACGTCAAGCCGACCGTCTTCGCGAACGTCACGAACACGATGACGATCGCGCGCGAGGAGATCTTTGGACCCGTTCTGTCAATCCTAGGCTACGGCACGATCGACGAGGCGGTCGAGATCGCCAATGACACTGAATACGGCCTCGCCGCCTATGTCTCTGGCAGCGACTTGGCGAAAATCCGCGAGGTCGCGTCCCGCCTGCGCGCCGGCCAGGTGAGCCTCAACGGCGCGCCGATGGACCTGATGGCGCCCTTCGGCGGCTATAAGACCTCCGGCAACGGCCGCGAATGGGGCGACCATGCCTTTGCCGAATTCCTGGAGACGAAGGCAATCCTCGGCGTGACGTCGCAGATCGCCGCGGAATAGGGGTGAAGACACGAAAGCGATGGGATGGACGACGCCCGCTTCCGGCATCGCAATGTTCGAAGACAATTGCTGCAGAGCGCCACACTGAAAGGAGCCGTCCGCCACGCAGCCTTCCACAATCGGTCTCGATCTGGCCTGAGGGTTGACGCGAGGCCACCTGATTGGATGATCCATTGACGCCAGAAAGGTATTTCTGGCGGCGACTCTCGGCTAAGGATTTCCGCAAGACGGTTGTGAATCAAACTGAAGCAACGGAGTCGCGCGCCGAGCGCATGACGATGACCCTCGCAATTCAGGCCCCCTCTCCGCGCGCTTTTGGTGACAAGTACGTGGACCTGCCTTGCACGGGCCCCCGCGACCGCCGATGATCGCGCCCTCTCCGAAAGGGCCGAATCAGGCGAGCCGGCCAAGTCTTGGATCGAACGGTCTTGGATCGAACGCATGACGGCATTTTTTCAGCGCGGGACAGAGGCCGTCGCCGACGCCGGCGCCACTGGCCTGTTGGGGTCAAATCCAGGCCGTGTCCGCGCGACATTGCGGCTGACCCCGCACGGCAAGCTCGTCTTCGAAGATAAAGGCGACGCGCCCGACCTCGACGCCAGGATCGCCCTGCGTCTGCGCGAGGCCTTTGCCCGGGGAAGCGGCGAGGGGCTCTGGCGCCTCGGCGCCCTTGAAGCCGGCGCGGCTCTGCCGCCGGTTTTCGTCTGGTGGCGTGACTTCGCCGCGCGCTTCGTGACAGCGCTCCGCCGCCGGCCCCGGGACTTGGAGGAGCCGATTGGCGAAGCCGCGATCGCCGGGATCGATCCGCCGACGCCGGCGGAGCTTGCCTCGCTCGCCTTGACGACACCCTTGATGGCGGGCGCCGAATATCTCAGTCCGAAGAGTCTTCGCATCCTATGGCAGGCGTTGGACGCCGCCTTCGCCCACGCCTTTTCGGCGGCCGGGACGGATATGCAGAGTTTTCTGGCCCAATGCAATCCGGCCTGGACCCTCGTCGGCAGGGTCCATTTCAATCTGGCGGAAAACCGCCGCGACCCAGACTTCCCCTTCGCCTTCATGGCGACCTACACGACGGGCCTCTCGGCCGGCGCCAAGGCGCAGCATCTGCCTTTGGGCGAAGCGCTGCGCCAATACGCCGGGGCGAAAAACAAAAACGAGCTTTTGTCGTTGCTTCAGCCCGTTCAACGCGCCGCGGACAAATGTGATTGGCTGAAGCTTATGGTCGATGAGGGTGACATCTTCCACCCCTTACGGTGGGGACCGCAAGAGGCGCTCTCGCTCATTCGGTCCGCTCCCGCCCTCGAGGACGCCGGGGTGATTTTGCGGATGCCGCCGGCCTGGCGCGCCGGGCGGCCGCCGCGTCCCAAGGCGACGGCGACAATCGGCCGCCGCGAGCCTTCGGCCCTTGGACTTGGCGGACTGCTCGATTTCAGGGTCGAGGCGACGCTCGACGGCGAAACGCTGACGGAGGCGGAAGTCCACTCTCTGCTCGCCGGAACGGACGGACTGGCGCTCCTGCGCGGCCAATGGGTCGAGGTCGATCGCGCCCGGCTCGAACAGGCGATGACGCGTTTCCGCGACGCCGAATCCCTGGCCGCTCACGAGGGGGTGAGTTTCGCCGAAGCGATGCGGATGATCGCCGGCGCTGCGGTGACCGAGGATGAAGCGGAGGACGCCAGCGCCGGCTGGGCGGAAATCGCCGCCGGGCCTTGGCTGGCCGAGACGTTGCAAGCCTTGCGAGCCCCAAGCGCCGCTGGCGGAGATCCAGGCGCGGCGTTGAAGGGCGCGTTGCGGCCCTATCAACAGGCCGGCGTCACGTGGCTGAGGCTCGTCTGCGGTCTCGGGCTCGGGGCCTGCCTCGCCGACGACATGGGTCTCGGTAAGACCATCCAGGTCCTGGCGCTGCTGCTCCTTGCGCAGCGCGACGGCGCTGACGCGGCGGCGCGTCCGAGCCTGCTCGTCGCGCCCGCTTCGCTGCTCGCCAATTGGGCCGGCGAGATCGAAAAATTCGCGCCAAGCCTCAAAGCCGCGATCGTTCATCCCTCGGCCATGAAACCCGAGGATGTGCAACAATTTTCCGAAGGTCGTGCGGAAAACCTCGATCTCGTCATCACGAGCTACGGATCGCTGCTGCGGGTCGCACCGCTTAAGGACATCGCCTGGCGTTTCGTCATTCTCGACGAGGCGCAGGCGATCAAGAACGCCAGCGCCAAGCAGACCCGCGCCGCGAAAGCTTTGAAGGCGCGCGCCCGGATCGCGCTCACCGGCACGCCGGTCGAAAATCATCTGGGCGATTTGTGGTCGATCTTCGATTTTCTCAATCCGGGCCTGCTCGGCTCAGCCACGCAATTCAAGCGCTACGCCAAAAACCTCGCCGAGCGCGAGCACAATCCCTACGGCCCGCTGCGCCAGCTGGTGGCGCCCTACATCTTGCGGCGCATGAAGACAGACCGGTCGATCATCGCCGATCTGCCCGACAAGACCGAGGTCAAGGTGCATTGCCATTTGAGCCGCAAACAGGCGGCGCTCTATGCGCAGGCCGTGGACAGCCTCGAAGACGATCTCGACAGCGCGGGCGGCATCGCCCGCAAGGGACTGGTGCTGGCCTCGTTGATGCGGCTGAAGCAGATCTGCAATCATCCCTCGCAATGGCTCGGCGACCAGGCATGGCGGGAAGAGGACAGCGGCAAATGGGCGCGTCTCCGCGATATCGCGGAGGTGATCGCGGCGCGTCAGGAAAAGATGCTGGTCTTCACCCAGTTCCGCGAGGTGATCGACCCGCTGGCCCTCTTCCTCGCCGGCATTTTCGGGCGGCCCGGCTTGACGCTGCATGGCGAGACGGAGGTCAGACGACGCAAGACGCTCGTCCGCGATTTCCAGGACGACGAGAAGATCCCGTTTTTTGTTCTGTCTCTGAAGGCCGGTGGGTCGGGCCTCACCCTGACGGCGGCGTCGCATGTCGTGCATTTCGACCGCTGGTGGAACCCGGCGGTCGAAAACCAGGCGACCGACCGGGCCTTCCGCATCGGTCAAAAGCAAAACGTCCTCGTCCATAAATTCGTCTGTCGCGGCACGGTCGAGGAGAAGATCGACGCTTTGATCGAGTCGAAGCGCGGCCTCTCGGACGACTTGCTGGACGGCTCCGCCGAAATCAATCTGACCGAACTGAAGAACGAGGAGATCCTGCGCTTGGTCGCCCTCGATCTCGATGCGGCAATGAAGGAGTGAGCGGCATGGCCTTTGGTTATGACGGCGGCTGGCCAGCCTATGTGCCGGTCGCCGAGCGGCGCAAAAAAGCCGCACGTGAAATCGCGCGGCTGAAGAAGGCAGGCCAGAATGTGGCGCCGGTCGTCGTCGAAGGGCGCAAGATCGCCGCCAGTTTCTGGGGCAAGGCTTGGTGCGACAATCTCGAAAGCTACCGGGATTATGCCTATCGCGTGGAGCGCGGCCGCAGCTATGTCCGCAATGGCGCGGTGATCGATCTGCGAATCGGTCCACGCGAGGTCCGGGCGAAGGTCATCGGCTCGGAGATCTATGCAATCCTGATCACGATCAAACCGTTGCCCGCCGCGGCCTGGACATCCATCTGCGCCGATTGCGCCGGCCGCGTCGACTCCCTGGTCGAGCTCCTGCAGGGCAAACTCTCCAAACCCGTCATGGAGCGCGTCTGCCGGCAGGCCGACGGCCTGTTTCCGAAGCCGGCCGACATCAAGTTCTCCTGCAGCTGTCCCGATTCCGCCTCGATGTGCAAGCATGTCGCGGCGGCGCTCTACGGCGCCGGCGCGCGGTTGGACGCTGAGCCGGATTTGTTGTTTCGCCTGCGCGCGGTCGACGCCGGCCAGATCTTCGCCCATCTCGACGCGGCCTTGCCGGCATCACGCGGCGGCGGCGCTGGAACGCGGCTCGATGCGCGCGATCTTTCGGATATCTTCGGCATCGACATGGCGACGTCAGCGCCACCACCTAAAGTCAGAACCAAGGCCACGCCGTCAAAGTCAATGTCCGCGAAGTCTTTGCCGGCGGCCAGGGTTTCGCGCTCGAAAGGCGGCGGCGCCAAGATGGCGAAACCGGCCGGACCGATGAAGATGGCAAAAGCGCAGGAGCTGCGCGCCGTCGCGGCGAAGCCGGGCCGCACGGCTCGAAAAAAGAGCGGTGCCACAGCCCCCCGGTCTGGCGCAGCCGGCGTTCGGCCGCGCAAGACGCCCGCGAAAAAGAAGTGATGTCTCAGAAGCGTTATGTTCCATATCGCAAAGGGACCTCTGTCCGCGGGGATGCCGCCACCTCGACAGGGAGCCTACGCCAACTCCACCCAACCGTCTCTGAGAGGGCAACATGTTGGAAGACCGGTTCCTGAAGCGCCTGCGCAAGAAATCCCGGAAAGGATTGAGGGGATGGCCAATTGCGACGATTGCGTTCTACGGTCCAGACCTGAGCCGAGCAACGAAGGCCGCCGTCGGCATCGTGCCATCCGAAGATGCGGAGGTGAAGGAGCTGCGCGCCTGGAAAGTGGATCGCGGCGACATTCGCGCCGACCCCGCGATCGCAAAGGAGATATTGGACTTTATCGAGACGCATGGAACGGTGTCGGTCGCGATGACGGATCAAATCATCGGCTGCCCTCACCAGGAAGGAATCGATTACGAAGGCGAATGGTGTCCGGTTTGCGAATTTTGGCGCGGACGAGATCGCTTCACGGGGCAGAGGGTCCATTGATTTTTGCGAAACATTGACATCGGAACGGAGCGATTCGCAGGGCGTCTCCTTGAGTTAAAGCAATGAATTTTTCGGGTCATCGGCTGCCGTCGGGCCGCAGCGCGCCGAGCGTTCGTAGCACCTCCAGCGCGGGCAGGACGGCAAAGGATTGAGGAGGGCGCACTAACCCAGTAAGGATCCTTCCAACCTCGAATCTCGCAGCCCACCGAGGACACCTCATGTTCGCTATCCTACGCGGCGCGAACGGCCGCCGCCATGAAGTCGATTTCAAAGACGATCCGGTCTTCGTAGATGTGTCGATGAGCGCCGCCACAGTCCAGATCACCATGACCGCCGCCGACCCGGGCGATCCTGCCAAAGGCCGCTTCATCACCGTTGCTCTGCCACGCGATGCGCTCGCCGCCGCCATGGCCGCTGCAGCCGCCCGTCCCATCGCCAACAGCAAGCCCGGATTGCGGCTCGTCAGCGATGAATGAGTTCTGGTCTTTGATTCGCATGCCGTTTTGAGGATCAAATGACCGGCTATGCGGCGCCAATCCCAAGTTTTCGGGCGCGACTTCGGCCGCAGCA
>PLUZ01000178.1 GCA_003162995.1 Methylocapsa sp.
GAATTTTCAATGGATGCTGCGGTTGATCTGAATGATCGCGGGCGTCATGATGACCGCGAAAAGCACGGGCAGAAAAAACAAGATCATCGGCACCGTCAATTTGGGCGGCAATGCCGCGGCCTTTTTTTCGGCGAGCAGCATCCGGTTGTCACGGCTTTCCCTGCTCACCACACGCAAGGCAGCGCCGAGCGGCGTGCCGTATCGCTCGGCTTGAATGAGCACGGTCACGATCTGTTTCACCGAGTCGATTCCCGTTCTGAGGCCGAGGTTTTCATAAGCCGAACGCCGGTCGGGAAGATAGGAGAGTTCTGCAGTCGTCAGGGTCAGCTCCTCGGCAAGCTGAACCGATTGGTTGCCGATTTCCTGCGCGACCTTGCGAAAGGCATGTTCGATCGACATGCCGGACTCAACGCAGATCAGCAACAGATCCATCGCGTCGGGAAATGAGCGGCCCATCGAGGCTTGCCGTTTGCTGATCATGTTTTTGAGGTAGATCTCAGGCGCCTTCAGACCCAGATAGGTGAAAAAAATGATGATGCCGATCTTCGGAAACAAGCTCAGCCCAAAATCGGCTATGGCAAAAATATAGAAGGCCGAAACCGCGAGACTTAGGACCGGCGTTACCAGCCGGAAAAACAGAAACGCCACTTCCGCCTGGGGTCCGCGAAAGCCGGCCATCGCCATCTGCAATTTTGCCTTGTCGGTTCCGAGCCATTTCGGCAGATTGAACTGCTCGACGATTTGCTTCATGTAGACTTTCGGCTCTTGGCGGAGGCTTTGTTTGCTTTTGTCGGCCAACAGCCGCGCGCGTTCGCGCGCGCGGATGCTTTCGCGTTCCGTTGCAACCGCCTTCATGCGCTGGGTCAGAGTGTCGGTTTCGATCAGCGGCATGGCGACGGTCACGATCGTTGCCATCGTGGCGATCGCGGCAAGGATGCTCAGGAGAAATTGNNTTCTAGAGCATGATCTGCAGAAAAGTTGCAGACTTTTTGGATGAGATTATGTGGCAAAACAAAGAGAGTGAGACCATGAGCGATTCATCCTGAAGCAATCATGGTCTAGATGTCGAAATTGATCATGTTTTTCATGATGAAAATTCCAATTCCCATCCACACCGCGCAGCACCCCAAGACTAGTTCGCCAGTCTGCGTTGTCCATAAGAGTTCCATATATTTCGGGCTCGTGACATAGGCCATGATGGCCACGACGAAAGGCATGGCACCGATGATATAGGCGGACGCTTTAGCCTCGCCCGACATCGCCTGGATCTTCGCCTTCATCATTTTGCGGCCGCGCAGAACCGACGATAAATTGCCCAAGGCTTCGGCAAGATTGCCGCCGGCCTTTTGCTGAATATTGATAACGATCGCGAAGAAGCTGGCCTCCGGGATAGGAACCCGTTCGACGATCCGTTCCACAGCTTCGCCGGTGGAAAGACCCATGGTTTGTGCCTCTGCGATTTGACGAAATTCGCTGCGGACTGGCTCGGCGGATTCGGCCGCGATGACCCGCAAGCAATCGCCGAGCGGCAGTCCGGCCTTGACACCCCGGGTAATAATGTCGACCGCGTTTGGAAATTCGTCGACGAATTTCTTCAAGCGGCGCTTGCGCAGGAAATTCAGAGTCCATGCTGGGAACCCGAACCCTCCGACAACCGCGGCCGCCATGATTATGAGCGGGTTGGCCGTAGCAAAACACATCAGGCCGCCGGCCAATGCTCCCGCGACAGCCGAAGCGATAATATAATGTTTGCGGCTCCAGGAGAGCCCAGCCTGCGCGATCCGCGCATCCAAGGTTTGCCGCTTTCGTTTGCCGCGCGCCTCGACCTCCTTGAGGCTATCTATGATTTGTTTTCGGCGGCTCGCGGCGTCAGTCTGATTTTCGGCGTTTCTTTTTGGTCCCGGCGACCGCAAAGCGGCCTGACGCTTTTCAGCCTTTATGTCTCCGGAAAGATAGGGATAGATGAAAACTTGGACGACGCCTCCGGCGGCGACCATCGCAAGGCCCATGACGATCCACATGTGCGTGTTCATGTCAGAGCCTCCTTTTTGTTCCAGCTATAGGACATGGTCTTTGAGCTCGGACGCATCGAGCGCCCTGGCCAAACGTGCCTCTTCATTATAGTAGCGGGCCCGCTCCCAGAACCGCGGCCGCCCTATTCCAGTCGAGCGGTGGCGGCCAATCAGGCGGCCGGAGACATCCTCTCCCATGACGTCATAGACCATCAGATCCTGCATTGTGACGACGTCACCCTCGAAGCCCAGAACCTCGCTGATATGGGTGATCCGGCGCGACCCGTCGCGAAGCCTTGCGGCCTGGACGATGACATCGACGGAAGATACGATCATTTCCCGGATGGTCCGGCTCGGGAGAGCGAAACCGCCCATGGTAATCATGGACTCAAGACGGCCGAGCGCTTCACGCGGCGAGTTGGCGTGCAACGTGCCCATAGAGCCGTCGTGACCGGTATTCATCGCCTGCAGCAAGTCAAACGCCTCCGGGCCGCGCACCTCGCCGACGATGATCCGTTCGGGCCGCATGCGCAGACAGTTCTTAACGAGATCGCGCATTGTAATCGCGCCGCTTCCTTCAAGGTTCGGCGGCCTCGTTTCAAGCCGGACGACATGCGGTTGCTGCAATTGCAATTCGGCTGCATCTTCGCAGGTGATCACCCGCTCGTCATGATCGATATAATTGGTCATGCAGTTGAGAAGAGTGGTTTTGCCGGAGCCCGTCCCGCCGGAAATCAGGACATTGCAGCGCACCCGTCCGATGATTTTGAGAATCTCGCCGCCTTCCGGCGAAATGGCGCCGAAATGGATCAACTGATCGAGAGTAGGCTTGTCTTTCCTAAACTTGCGAATGGTGAGAACAGGCCCATCGATCGCGAGCGGCGGGGCGATCACATTGACCCGCGAGCCGTCGGTAAGACGCGCGTCGCAAATCGGCGAAGCTTCATCAACCCGGCGCCCGACCTGGCTGACGATACGCTGACAAATGTTCATCAATTGCGCGTTGTCGCGAAAGCGAATGTTGGTCAATTGAATCTTGCCGCC
The DNA here is from genome assembly GCA_003162995.1 of Methylocapsa sp. Taxonomy (GTDB): domain Bacteria; phylum Pseudomonadota; class Alphaproteobacteria; order Rhizobiales; family Beijerinckiaceae; genus Methylocapsa. Next base: position 3,057 of record PLUZ01000178.1, read on the forward strand.
GACCTCGATGAAGGTACGGGTTGCGCCATTCACCATGATATCGGCGATGTCGTCGCGGCCAAGCAGCGGTTCGAGAGGCCCGTAGCCGAGAACGTCATTGCAAATATCGTCGATCAGATCTTCTTGTTCGCCGATCGACATGGCAACGTTCTTGATCGTGACGATCTCGTGGACGATGTCGCGGATTTCCTCACGCGCGTTTTCCGCGTCAAGACGCGACAATTGAGACAGATCGATCGCCTCGACGAGGGCGCCGAAGATCATGCTTTTGGTTACGTAATAGTCGTCGGAACGCTGCGGCTCCGGAGCGGGGGCTGGTTGCGGCGGCTGCGCACTCTGAATGGCTGGGAGACCGGCCAGTTTTGGCGCCATGACAAGACTTGCCATTGCCGCTTGACCCTTATCGCGGGCGTCAGAGATTGAACGCTTGCCGAACATAAAAACCTCACACCGGCCTTAG
>PLUZ01000392.1:0-4553 GCA_003162995.1 Methylocapsa sp.
GCGGAGCCTTGCGCAAAGTGAACGCTAGGACCAAGCGGCTGAAAGGCACAGCCTATTGATATTATGGCAGGGAACCGGCCCTATAATTGCCACTTATAATAACATCAATAATAATCATAATTATCAGCCATGAATATTTCGATATTGTGGCTTCGATGCGCCTAATTATCACCACTAATAATAATTATTCATTAAATGCCTATCATTAGTGATTATCCATCATGATAATTGCCGCATGGGGGTGTCTGCCCCACAGGGGCTGCGCGACGCGTTGGGACAAGCACAAGGACTCAAGCCAAATGCAGCCAGGCAGACGGTTCTTTGCTACACTCGACGGTATTCGGGGGGTGGCCGCAATCGCGGTCGTCTTGGCCCACGCGGAATCATTATTTGGCGCAGGGACAGCCGGGGAAAACGGTCTTGCTGTCGATGTATTCTTTATCTTGAGCGGCGTAGTTGTCACCAACGCCTACGAATACCGTCTTCAATACAAACTTAGTGTAATAGAGTTCATTAATATACGCTTAATTCGTCTTTATCCACTTTATATATTAGGAACAGCGATCGGGTTGTTCTCCATTTTGGTTACGAGTACAGAAACAGATAATCTTCCATTTACCATCACCTTAGCCATTTTAATGATACCCGATCTTTTTGTTCAAGCACTGTTCCCGCTCAATTTTCCAGCTTGGTCATTGTTTTTTGAGCTATGGGTGAACATTGTCTACGCGTTCACTTTTCGTCTTCTGACCTTACGCGTGCTAGCCGCAATCATGGCCATTTCCGCACTCGGGCTAGTCGGGACTTTATATTTTGGGAACCACCACAATATCGCTGGAGTCGGCTGGACCAGGACAAACGTATTCGGTGGTTTGTTCCGTGTCGGTTATTCCTTTTTCGCTGGAGTGCTGCTCTATCGTCTGTTCGCATCGCGGAAATCGGCCCGGTACCGTGATTGGCGCAAGGTAATCCCATGGGTTATCCTCGGTCTGGTGGCGATGACGCTCTGCGCCAAGCCACCGGTGATGATTGAGCCTTATTACGAATTTGTCGTTGTCGTCCTTTTATCTCCAGCGATTATCTATTGTGCCCTCTGGTTCGAGCCGATGGGTGCGGCCGCGAAGATCTGCAAGTTCTTTGGCTTGATCTCTTATGCTGTCTATACGGTTCATGTACCGCTGTTTTTGCTGTATAAATATATGATTGTGAGAGTGACCGGCCTTCCCCTTGACAACCTGACCCCTTGGGCGGGGTTTTGCTTCATCGGTATCCTGCTGCCATTTTGCTGGGCGCTCGACAAATTCTACGACAGTCCGCTGCGCGGATTTCTACTTGCGCACGGACGGACCAAACCAGTTACTGAGCATGGAAATACCGATTTCCAGCTGCATGTGACCAACGGTGAACCTTTCATCAAGCGGGATGCCGCCTAAGTAGAGACAATGGAGCGCTGGCAGCGGCGTTTCGAAAACGGCGGATCGTGGACGCGGCGAAGGGAACGCGGTGTGCTTAGCCACATAAATTTGGCCGGGCTGCGTGCCAGCCTCACAGAGACGGTTCGCTGCTATCCTGGCGATTTCATAAATGGCAAAACCGTTCTAATCTGGCCAAATGTTCGAAAGTTTCTATCAGTCCTTCGAAGACCAGGCGGATCCCTCGCAAGGCGCAATCCGAGTCGCCGCCTTGCGCGCCGAACTCGCGCGCCTCGGCCTTGATGGATTCCTGGTTCCTCGCGCGGATCAACACCAAAACGAATATGTTTCGCCTTCGGAAGAGCGCCTCGCCTGGCTTTCCGGGTTTACCGGTTCGGCGGGGATTGCCATTGTGCTCAAAACGCGCGCCGCGATTTTTGTCGATGGCCGCTATAGCCTGGCGGTCAAGGATCAAGTCGATCTTTCGGTCTTTAAACCGGAGGCCCTCACCGAGACGATGCCTGCGGAGTGGCTCNNCGGAGCGCGGCTCGGCTATGATCCCTGGCTGCATACGCCGCGCCAGGTCGAGCGCCTTGCCAAGGCGGCACAAACCGCGGGGGCAGAACTCGTTCCCGTTGAGCCAAACCCGATCGACACGATCTGGATAGATCGCCCGGCGCCGCCGCTTGGCAAAATAACCTTGCATGCGCGCAAATTCGCCGGACAAGACGCCAAAAAAAAACTTGCCCGCGTGGCGGCGGCTCTCGCGGCAAAGGATGCTTTGCTCATCAGCGATCCGCATGCGGTGGCCTGGGTCTTCAACATTCGCGGCCATGACGTCGCCCATACGCCGCTGCCGCTCGCTTACGCCTTGATCTTGAAGGACTCGAAGCCGCGTCTTTATGCGGATGCGCGAAAGCTCGACAAGGATGTGCGCGATAAGCTTGCGGGCCTCGCCGGGATTGAAGAACCGGACCGCCTCGTGCCCGATCTCGAAGCGCTTGGCGATGCGGCCAAGAAAGTCCTGTTTGATTCCGCAACCGTGCCAGCCAAGCTCACCCAACTCTTTAAGGATGCGGGCGGCGTTTGCGAATTCGGCAGCGACCCAATCGTCTTGATGAAGGCAAGCAAAAATGCGGCCGAGCTCGCCGGTGCGCGAGCGGCGCAACTGCGGGATGGCGCCGCGATGGTCCGCTTTCTGCACTGGTTTTCGGTCCATGCGCCGGGCGGCAAGCTGACCGAGATCGAGGCGGCGCAAGCGCTCGAAACATTCCGCCGCGACACACATCGCCTGAAGGATGTATCGTTTCCCTCGATCGCCGCTGCCGGCGCCAATGCCGCCATTCCGCATTATCGCGTGACGGTCAAGACCAACGCGAAGATCCGCAAAGGGATATTTTTGATCGATTCCGGCGGCCAATATGAGGATGGCACGACCGACATCACGCGCACCCTCGCGGTCGGCAAGCCAACCGCCTTGATGCGGGACCGGTTCACCCGCGTTCTCAAAGGTCATATCGCGATCGCGCGCGCCATTTTTCCCAAAGGCACCAGCGGCGCCCAAATCGATGCCTTGGCGCGGGCCCCCCTGTGGCGGGCGGGCCTCGATTTCGACCATGGCACGGGACATGGCGTCGGCTCTTATCTGTCGGTGCACGAAGGGCCGCAGCGGATTTCGAAGCTCGGGACCGCCGGGCTCGAACCGGGCATGATCCTGTCCAATGAGCCGGGATTCTACCATGCCGGCCACTGGGGGATTAGGATCGAGAATCTGGTTGTCGTCGAAAAGAAGGAGATCACGGGAGCCGAACGCGAGATGCTGGGCTTCGAGACGATCACGCTTGCGCCAATCGACCTCGCGCTCATCGAGCCAAAACTCCTCGACCGCGAGGAAATCGCTTGGCTGAATGCCTATCATGCGCGGGTGCGGGAGCAAATTTCGCCGCTGGTCGAGGCCGGTGCGCGCCGCTGGCTTCAAGCCGCAACGCGGCGGATCCGGGCGCCATGAAATAGCGAACGCCGCCCAAACCACATAGGAATCGCCTTTTCATGCCGACCCCTTTCGCGCTCGTGATGACAACATGCGGCGGCAAGGCAAACGCCGAGCTGATCGCAACAACACTTGTTGAGAAGCGTCTTGCCGCCTGCGTCCAAATGTTTCCCATCGCAAGCGTTTACCGTTGGGAAAACGCGCTGCAAAAGGCGGAGGAATGGATGCTGCTCGGCAAGATCAGGGCCGCCGACTATGCCGATGTCGAGGCGGCCATTGCCGCCGTGCATCCGTATTCCACTCCCGAGATTATCGAGATCGGCATAGAAAAGGGCGCGCAAGCCTATCTCAACTGGATCGCATCGGTCACGGAGCGCCAATAGCAGCCCGCGCGTCTCGACATCGCTGCGCGCGCGTGGCAAAAGCCGGAAAACACCCCTGGATCTGAGTGACATGCCGGACCTCCAAACTCTGCAAACGCAAATTCTCGAGGAAATCGCGACGGCGCAAGACGAAGCCGCGCTGGAAGCCGTGCGGGTTGCGGCACTCGGGAAAAAGGGCTCCGTCTCGGCGCTGCTTGCGGGGCTTGGCACAATGGCGCCGGACGCGCGCAAGGAGCGAGGCGCCGCGGTCAACGCACTCAAGGACGCAATTGCCGAGGCTCTCGCCGCCAGGCGTGCCGTGTTGAAGGAATTGGCCCTTGAAGCCCGCCTCAAGGCGGAGACCGTCGATGTCACCTTGCCCACGCGCCCGCATGGGATCGAGGCCGGGCGCATCCATCCGGTGAGCCAGGTGATGGATGAGCTCGCGGTGATTTTCGCCGACATGGGCTTTGCCATCGCCGAAGGGCCGGACATTGAGTCCGACGACTATAATTTCACGAAATTGAACTTTCCGCCGGATCATCCGGCGCGCGACATGCACGACACTTTCTTTTTCAACCCTGGCCCGGATGGCACGCGCAAAGTTTTGCGCACGCATACGAGCCCGGTCCAAGTGCGCACGATGCTCACCCAAAAGCCGCCGATCCGGGTGATCATCCCAGGCCGCACCTACCGGTGCGATTCAGACCAGACGCATACGCCGATGTTTCATCAGGTCGAAGGCCTCGTTATCGACCGCTCCGCCCATCTTGGCCATCTCAAATGGAT
>PLUZ01000392.1:4593-4971 GCA_003162995.1 Methylocapsa sp.
TTTAGAAATTGCGGGCTTGATCCCGATGTCTATCAAGGGTTCGCCTGGGGCCTTGGGATCGACCGCATCGCCATGCTGAAATATGGGATGCCGGATCTGCGGGCTTTTTTCGAGGCAGACATCCGCTGGCTTAATCACTATGGTTTCCGGCCGCTCGATATTCCGAGCTTGCTTGGCGGGCTCAGCGGCTGAAACGATCGCCCTGAAGTCTCAGCCATCAGTTTTGTCCGGTTTGACCCCTCAATCGGACAAAAGTGTTTCACGTGAAACGTTTTGGTACGATTGACGGTTTGCGCAATGTACCGCGCCAAGGTGGCACGCGGTATGAAGCCATAATTTTGCGCAAGCTTACTTATGCGCTAGAGCGGGATGAGATTT
>PLUZ01000336.1:0-240 GCA_003162995.1 Methylocapsa sp.
GCGCTCGCCGGTCGAATAAAAGCCTGCCGGCTTTGCATCGAGAAACCGCGCAATGGCCCGCTCCCTCACGAGCCGAGTCCGGTATTCCGTGTGTCTTCGACAGCGAGGCTGCTCGTTGCCAGTCAGGCACCGGGAATCAGGGTGCATCTCACGGGACTGCCCTTCAACGACGCCTCGGGCGATCGTTTGCGGCAATGGATGGGCGTCTCGCGGGAAGTTTTCTATGATGAGGCGAGGGTG
>PLUZ01000336.1:302-6151 GCA_003162995.1 Methylocapsa sp.
AGATTACCATTTTTCGCGAGTAGGAAGACCGCTGCCGAAAGGTCTCCGGGTTGACGAAACCGTTCGCCGCTGGCGCGAATTCCTTGGCGAGGCGCCGCGCATTATCGCGCTTCCGCATCCCTCTTGGCGCAACAGCGGCTGGATCAAGCGCAACCCCTGGTTCGAGCTGGAGGTTCTGCCGATGTTGCGGAGCGAAGTCTCGCGCGCAATCTTTTGACGCGCCCAGTTCGGGCCTAGGCGAGGATAAATGCATNNATGGCCACCGGCAGCGCCAGTGCCAGTGCAGAATCCTAGACTAGAATCGCTTCATCCGTGATCGCTTATGGTTTGGCTGAAAAGAAAAGTCTAAAAAATACAGAGCAAAAGCTTGAGGCTACTGCACTCTTACCGCTCGTTACNNTACCAAAACGTTTCACGTGAAATAGTGTTGTCCGATCCGGGTCCGGAATCGATCAATGACTTCGGGATTCGGGCTTGGCTCTGGACAATCTTTTGAAGCAGGCTATTCGCCAAAAAGCTTGCCCATTTTCAAGATCATGCCCGCCATTTTCGCGGATCGCTTGGTGTTTAGGTTCGGCCTTGCTACACTTACTCGCTGCATTTAAGGGTGAGCAAAGAAAAGGACGGCCTGTTAGAGGCTCCGGGGGTGTAACGTGGGACCAGCGGATGGCGCCGGAACCGGCGGTCTCGAGATTTGCTCGCCTCGAGCAAGCGTGCTCGCTGGCGCGGATGCTGCTCAAGCCACGGGCTTATGCGGGGGCGACGAGACGGCTGCCCGCGCTGAGATGTCCTTTAATGGCCTACGGCGGTGGCCGGGACAAAAGCACACTTACGCGGCCCTGGATCTCGGCACCAATAATTGCCGTCTCTTGATCGCCCGGGCGGTGCCAGCAGGCGGCGGCCAAGACGGTTTTCGCGTCATCGACTCTTTTTCCCGGATTGTCAGGCTGGGCGAAGGTCTGTCGCGAACCGGCGAGCTGAGCGCGGCGGCGATCGAACGCACCCTGGGCGCGCTCGAAATCTGCCGCGACAAGATGCGGGCGCGCGGCGTAACCCGGGCGCGGTTGATTGCGACGGAGGCTTGCCGCTCGGCAAGCAACAGCGCCGAGTTTCTCGCCAAGGTGCGCGACGCGACCGGGCTCGAACTTGAGATCGTGGATCGTGAAACCGAAGCGCGGCTGGCCGCCGCCGGCTCCGCCTCGCTTGTTGATTCCGCCGCCGAGAGCGCGGTTTTGTTCGACATCGGCGGCGGCTCTTCCGAGCTGGTCTGGCTAGGCCGGGCCGAGTCTTCATGCACTCAGCCGGCCGATATGGGGCTTGACGAGCGCATCCGCTTTTGGGTTTCCCTGAAGCTTGGCGTCGTCACTTTGGCGGAAGAATTCGGCGGCAACGAGGTTTCCAGCGCGACATTTGAGGCAATGGTCGATCATGTCGTGCCGAAACTCGAGAGTTTTGTCGCTATGGCTGGCGGCGAGCGGCGCGGCCGTCATTTCCATTTGCTTGGCACCTCCGGGACAGTGACGACAATCGCCGGGGTTTTTCTAGGACTGGCCCGTTATGAACGCCGCCGCGTCGACGGTTTGTGGATGTCGAGTTGCCAGGTGGATCACACGGTCGCAATCTTGCGCAAAATGACTTTCGCGGAGCGCGCCGCCAATGGTTGCATCGGACAGGCGCGCGCCGATCTCGTTCTCGCCGGCTGCGCCATTCTTGAGGCGATCCGGCGCGTATTCCCCGCCGAACGCGTCCGGATCGCAGACCGCGGTTTGCGCGATGGCATCTTAATCCAGCTCATGAGCGAGGATAGACTTTGAACAATTGCGTTGTTCAATAGCCCTTCGCTCCAAGTTCATAATGGAATGCCAAGCCCGACAAAATAAATGTGAAGAATTGACATCGGTCAATTGTTTAATTGCCCAGAGTGTCTTTATGATCAATCGGATCGACAGGGCGCTCGGTTTTTTTGTGGGATTTCATGGCAGCGGGAACCGGTACAAATGGGCGGACTGGCCCGGCGGCTAGACGCTGCAACTTCATCAGCGAGGCGCTTGCCATTGCCGCCTTGATCACGGCGGTGCCTGCATTCGCGCAAACGTCGAGTCCGGAGCCTGCCCTTGAGACCAAGCCTCCGATCGTGTCCGGGCTTTCGGAGGAAGAGGCCGCGAGGGCCAAGGCTGCTTATTCCCAAGCACTCGCCGCCGCCGTTGCCGCCGAGCGAGCCAAGGCTCTCGGCGCCTATTCCGAAGCGCTCGCCGTTGCCGCTGCCTCATGGGGTTCGCCGCTCGTCACCATGTATTGCCTGCGCCACAATGATGCGGTTGGGCCGCATCCGAAGGCTGCCGTGAATACGATCTGGCGGATGGAGGACATCTCGACGCCCGCGCTTTCGCAAGAGGCCGGCTACGTCACGCCCAACGTCAATACTCTCTACGGGTTCGGCTTTCTCGATCTCGCCGCCGAGCCGGTCATCTTGAGCGTGCCGGATTCGCACGGCCGGTACTACATGGTCGAGATCGTGGATTTTTGGACCAACGCCTTCGCCTATGCGGGCGGCGTCGCGACAGGCTACAAGGGCGGCAAGTTTGCCCTGGTTGGCCCGGGCTGGAAGGGTAAGCTTCCGCCCCATGTGACGGGCATAAATTCGCCGACCCGCTGGGTTCTGGTCCAGCCAAGGGTGCATGTCCTCGACAGGGACGATCTGCCGGCGGCCAAAGCCGTTCTCGACGCCATCACTGTTGAGGGGCTCGCTAAAGCGACCGGCAAGCCATCGCCGGCGGCGCAGAGCTATCACTATGCCGCACCGGAATTTGCCGACCTGAAGCTGCCGGTCAGCGCCTTGGCCTTCAAGGACCCGCTGCAGTTCTGGGAGCTTTTCGCCGCCGCTTTGACCGAGAACCCGCCGCCGCCTGACCAGGTGACGGCGCTTCTGCCGCTGTTCAAGCCCCTTGGGATCGTGCCCGGCCAGCCTTGGGATCGCACCAAGCTCCCGCCCGTGGTCGTGGAGTCCATGGGCAAGGTTGCTGAGCGGATCGGGAGGGAATTAACCATTCTCCCGAATGGCAGTTTCCGCAATGGCTGGGTCGTGCAACCGCCGACGATCGGCAATTTCGGGACGGATTATTACACTCGGGCGATCATTGCGCGGAATGGGCTGACGGCGAACACGCCCCAAGAAGCGATCTACATTGGCGGCGTCACCGGCAGCGATGGCAGTCGCCTATCGGGCGCGCACCGCTATAGCGTGACCTTCAAGGTGCTGCCGCCTTTTATCGAGCCGGGTTTCTGGTCGCTGACCTTGTATGACGCCGCGAACAATTACACGGTACCAAATCCGATTGAGCGCTATTCACTTGGGAGCGACAACAAGACGCTCAAGCGCAATCCGGACGGATCCTTGACCCTCTATCTCCAGAAAGACGGCCCAGGCGCCGAACATGAAGCCAATTGGCTGCCCGCGCCCGCCGGCAACTATTATTTGATTTTGCGCGCCTATGCGCCCGGCGAGGCTTTGATCCGGGCGCAGTCGGAGCCGGATGCCTTTCCTCTCCCGCCGATTGTATTGGTTGAATAGGCGCGGAAACGCCTCGGGAGAATTTCGGGGCGTCGCGGGCAGCGCCGGTCGATTAGATTGGGGCGATGAACATGGCGGATGTCGATTCCTCAAAGGAACACGTCGACTCGGGGGACGTCGGTTTGGCGCTGCTGGGCTTCGCATCCGGCAGCATGGATGCGCTGGCCTTTTTCCATCTCGGCGAGGTATTTCCGTCGGCTATGACCGGCAACACCGCGTTGCTTGGCCTCGCGCTGGGGCAGGGGGATGTGATTGCTGCCTCGCGTCCCTTCATCGCGTTTGCCGGCTTTCTGGCTGGCGCGGCTGCGGCTTCGGCGAGCGTTGATCTTTGGCTCGATAAGCTTCCCGTGCCGCGCGCGGTCTGTTGGCTCCTTGCGCTCGAAGCTTGCCTTCTTGCTGCCTTCGCCCTTGCATGGCAGCTCATCGGTAGGCCGATCACTGGCGCCGGGCTCTATGGTTTCATCGTCGTCGCCTCTTCGGGAATGGGGATCCAGAGCGTTGCGGCGCGGTTGGCCGGGCGGTCCGGGATCACGACCGTCGTGTTCACGAGCACACTCACCTCCATTGTCACCTCGGCGACCGAGGCCATGCTGCGACGCCCGCACCGGCTGCCCTTCGCCACGAAGCGGCAGATCTCGATGTTTCTGATCTATGGCGCCGGCGCCGCCGTTGCCGGTCTCCTCGCCGCGCATGGGGCATGGATCGCCTTCTTGCCATTTGTGGCCGTTACCGGAGCGGCGGGCTTCCACCGTCGTGCGGGACAAAAGAATGGGAGTGGGACATGAAACTCGGAATCATCGGTGTCGGCGCGGTTGGGGCCGCCACGGCCATGGCGGTCACGCTCCGGGCCCGCGTGCGCGAACTCGTGCTGATCGACAGGGACCGGGCGCGCGCCCGGGCGGTCGCGACCGACATGCATTATGGCGTGCCGCTCTCTCCGCTGGTCACGATCAGGGACGGCGATTATGACGACCTCGAAGGCGCAGGCCTTGTCATCATCGCCGCCGGGGTCAACGAGAAGGCGGGGGGCGCGACCGATCGGAGCGATCCGGCTGGCCGGCTTCGTCTTCTCGACGCCAATGTGGCGGTATTCGAGTCCATCGCACCGCAGCTGGTGAAGGCGGCGCCTGACGCGGTGATTTTGATTGTAACCGATCCGCCGGAGCCGCTGATCGACGTCACCCGTCATCTCGCCGGTCATGACCGGGTGATCGGCACGAGCACCTATCTGGATAGCCTGCGGTTTCGCGTGCATCTCGCTGAGCGCTTCGCCGTCAGTCCCTCCTGCGTCGAAGCCTATGTGGTCGGCGAGCACGGCACCTCGAGCGTGTTCCTCTGGTCATCGGCGCGGATCGGCGGGATGCGCGTCGCCGACGCGCTGGCCAAGCGAGGGACCGGCATTGACGCCTTCCGCCGCGAGGTGGAGCAGGACGTGCGCTACGCCAACATCACGATCATCGAAGGCATCGGCGCGAGCCAATACGGCGTCGGCATGGTCGCCGCGCGCGTCGCGGAGGTCGTGCCGCGAGATGAGTGCGCGGTCTTCCCGGTTGGCTCCTTTAATGCGGCCTATGGAGTCGCGCTCTCGCTGCCGAGCGTGGTCGGACGGCAGGGCGTTGTCGAGACGTTCTTGCCTGAGATGTCCGGCGACGAGACGCGCGCGCTGGACAGGAGCGCGGAAACCCTGCGCGGCGCCGTTGGAAAATACCTGCACAAGAGTTGAGCTGAAGATATGGATTCCGGCGAAGCCGATCGTGGCTGGCAGCCACCTGATGAAGCGCTATGCTGGTTGGTTCGACATCTCCATGAATGACCCGGGCGCACTTCGTGTTGCGCTTTAGCTAGACATAGGCTCCCGCCTGGACCTCTGATCCGGTTCATCGCATATTCAACCTGGCCATGCTTTCCATGGATTGCGACGTTCCAATTTGGCGTTTGCACTATGAGGAAAGCCAATGAGTTTTGGGCCTGATTCACGAGGCGCGCTGGTTGCGTTGAAGAGATTTGGCCTCGGCCCGAAGCCGGGCGATCTCATTGCCGCCGCCGCCGATCCGCGTGGCTTCATCTTGGCGGAAACCCAGCAAGCGGGTGTGGCTTTGCTGGAAGAGCCGCAACTTGCGAAGTCCAGCGCTGCTCTTCAAGCCCTCTTCGCGGATCAGCAGAATAAGCGCGCCGAACGCGAGCGTACTCTCGCGCAAGGGATGGCAAGCGCCGCACAGGCCGGATTGGCCGGCCCGGTCATGGCGGCGGCGCCTGCGCAAATGCCGGTGACTGCTGC
>PLUZ01000336.1:6167-8740 GCA_003162995.1 Methylocapsa sp.
GTGTCGGTCGCCAAAGACCAATTTGTTCGCGTCGCCGCCGGGCCGTATGAGCGGGAGGCGATCCGCCCGTATGTGCTCGGCAAATTCGCCGACATGCTCAAAGCCGTCGAGAGCCATCCGGCGATGCTCTTTTATCTCGACAATCAGCGCTCCAGTGGACCCAACTCGGCGGCTGGACGCTTCGCCGGCAAGGGGCTCAATGAAAATCTGGCGCGCGAAATTCTGGAGTTGCACACGCTCGGAGCGGAAGGCGGCTATAGTCAAGACGATGTGACCGCGCTCGCGCGCATCCTCACCGGCTGGAGCATCGCCCAGGCCGAGAGCGAAGTTGGCACGCCGGGCGCGTTCCTCTTCAAGTCAAATTGGCACGAACCTGGCGCGCAGATCCTGCTTGGCGAGACCTATGCGCAGACCGGGGTGCGGCAGGGCGAAGCGGCGCTCGCCGATATCGCCCTGCATCCGTCCACCGCGACGCATATCGCCACAAAGCTCGTCCGTCACTTTATCGCCGATGACCCGCCGCCGGGCATGATCGCGAAGCTGGCGAAGGCATTGCGCGACACGGAGGGGGATCTGCGCGCTGTGACCGTCGCGCTCGCCGGCGATGATGAGGCCTGGCGCTTGCCCATGACCAAGATCCGGACGCACAATGAGTTTCTGATCGCCGCAATGCGCGCGACGGGAAGCCTTCCCGCCGAGCCTGGCCCGCTCCTCAACATGTCGAACGCCCTCGGCATGCCGCTTTGGCAGCCCGCCGGACCCAATGGTTTCGCCGACACGCAAGCGGCCTGGGCGACACCCGAGTCGATGAAGCTTCGTCTCGATGTCGCCGCGCAACTCGCCCAGCGCGCCAAGGATGTGGAGAATCCGCTCAGCATGCTCGATAGCATCGCTGGGCCGGAGGCCTCGACCGAGACGCGCGACGCCGTCTCGCGGGCGGAGTCCCGCCAGCAGGCGCTCGCCATCATTTTCATGTCGCCTGAATTCCAGAGGAGGTGACCATGGCTTTGCCCGTAAAAACAACTACGCTCTCGCGCCGTGCGCTGCTCGCCGCGGCCGGGTCTTCTTGCGCTCTCGGCTTTCTCCCGAAGACCGCCAGCGCGCGCAGCGGCAGCGATCCGCGCTTCGTCGTCATTATCTTGCGTGGCGCGCTTGACGGGCTGTCGGCGGTGGCTCCCGTCGGAGACCCCGGCTACGCGGCTTTGCATGGTGCCATCGCTTTGCCGCCGGCCGGTGAGCACGCGGCACTTCCCCTCGATGGTTTCTTCGGGCTTCACCCGTCGATGCCTGTCTTCGCGCGGCTCTATAAGGAAAATCGCGCGAGCGTCATTCATGCCGTGGCGACGAGCTATCGCGAGCGGTCGCATTTCGATGGGCAGGACGTGTTGGAGAGCGGTTATCCCGGACCGGGCCACACAGAGTCCGGCTGGCTCAATCGCGCGATCTTTGCCTTGCCTGGGTCGGAAACCTCGCGTCTGCGTGGTCTTGGCGTCGGCGCCACGGCGCCGCTTGTCATACGNNGCCATGCGCGTTCTCGATCTCTATCAGCACCGCGATTCGGCTCTCGCCGCGGCTCTACGCATTGGTCTCGAAACCGGCGAGATGGCGGCGCGCGGCGGTCTCTCCGGCGACATAGCGAAAGCGCGCGGCGGAATGGATCAGCCGAACGGAATGCGGCAGGCGGCACGCGGTGCGGCGCGGCTGCTCGCCACTGACGATGGCCCGCGTGTCGCGGCGCTTGCATTCGATGGCTGGGACATGCACGCCAATGAAGGGGGCGCCACCGGCCAGCTTGCGACGCGGCTCTCGGGTCTCGACGGTGCTTTCGAGGAGTTGGAAACGGGTCTCGGCGAGCATTGGAGAGATACGGCCGTTCTCGCCGTCACCGAATTCGGGCGCACGGTTCGCATCAACGGGACGGGAGGCTCCGACCATGGCACCGGGGCAGCGGCTTTTCTCGTAGGCGGCGCAGTGAAAGGCGGGCGGGTTATCGCCGATTGGCCTGGTCTGAAGCCCAATCAGCTCTATCAGGGACGCGATCTCGCGCCGACGGCGGATTTGCGCGCCGTGATGAAAGGTCTACTGGCCGATCTCTTTCGCCTTTCTCCGTCGACGCTAGGCGACAAGGTCTTTCCCGACTCCGCCGCCGTTCCGCCGATGCCCGGCCTCCTCGCCGGTTGAATGAACCCGCTGCGCTCAAAACAAATCTGACCGGCGAATGGCGGCTTGCCTTCCGGTCATCGGCAGAGGCTGAAAGCGGTGGTGTCGATCGTACCAAAGTGTTTCACGTGAAACACTTTTGTCCGATTGGAGGGCAAAACCTTACAAGGCCTAAGACAGTGATTCCTCCTGCAATCTTGTCAGATTGATCAAAATTTCGCGGCCACGCCAGGAGGGCGGCGGTCGTGCCGCGCTGGCCCGCTTTGTTGCTGGAGGCGGCTAGAGATGTAAGGTTGCTCGAAGCCGATCCCTCGAAGCGCAATGGACTGCAAGAGGTTTCGCAGATCACCATCGATAAAATCATTGTCGTTCCCGCCGTCAAAATCGGCGGCGTGATCGGGGAAGCCAGCGAC
>PLUZ01000328.1:0-515 GCA_003162995.1 Methylocapsa sp.
GCGCGCCGACCGCCATGGTCACTGAGAGCACCGTGGGCATCGCCACGGGGATCGCAGCCACGGTCAGCACCAAGGCGAACTGCAATGTTGTGAGGATGGGGTCGCCGCGGAAGATCGCCACGGCAATAATCACGGTCACCAGAACCACGGCGAGAATGATCAGGTAGTTGCCAATCTTCAGCACCGCGCGTTGAAAATGGCTGACTGTGTGCGCCTCCTGCACCAGTTGCGCGGTCTTGCCGAAGTAGGTNNTCCGCCGGCACAATGTCGCCCAAGCGCACACGGATGACGTCGCCCGGCACCAAATCACGCGCCGCCGGGTTGATCCACTTGCCATCCCGTTTCACCCTGGCCTTGATCGCGAGCTTGGCCTTCAGAGCAGCGATGGCGTTGCCCGCCTGGTGTTCTTCCCAAAATCCGACAACAGCATTGGCCAGAAGCAGAAGCAGGATGATCCCAAAATCCGGCCAGTGCTGCGCTACCGCCGACAGGATCACCGCCACTTCGATCATCCA
>PLUZ01000328.1:539-5460 GCA_003162995.1 Methylocapsa sp.
GATTTCAAATCGTCCTTTGCATTGGACGTTGATCCAGGCTTTGATATGGGAGCCTTGAGCCGGTCGGCATTGGGGTTCGTCATGGGTATTCTCTCTGTCTTTGCTATGCCCCCAGGATGGGTGAGTTGCGGGACACCAGTTGTCATTCTCGAGTAATTTTCATCGCGACATTGTATTCGCCGCCCGGTTGCGCCGAGAAATTGGATATTCACATTTCTTTTCGGACCGTATTCAGCCGTTTCGTAACAGCAGGATCGTGCCACCCAACCCGGCCAACAGTCCCAGCCACAGTCCAATGGCGACGCGCGTGGCTTTCACGGCCCGATCTTTCTCCCACCAACTCGCCGGGTGAATGCCCTCCACCAGAAATGTTGCGACGCCGGCAAGGTTCACGCAGATCAGGTCAGCAGAAACAGTGAGAACGCGCCCATAGCCAGTACGGGATGACCGCCGCCCAGCAGCAGCCCAAACGTCACGAGCGGTGGCAACGATGCCACCGCCACCATCACGCCGATCAACGCCGCCGACACACCCGTCGTGAACGCCAGCGCGCCCGCGCAGCCCGACGCCAATGCCACTGCGGTGTTGCCCAGCCTCACTCGCGTGCGCGACGCCACTTCGGATAAATGCCGCGTCCACGTGCAGCAGCGCGCCAATGATCACCGACAACGCCATCGCCGCCGCAATCCCGGCCAGGGCCGTCAGGAGCGCCCGCCGAAGCAGTGA
The DNA here is from genome assembly GCA_003162995.1 of Methylocapsa sp. Taxonomy (GTDB): domain Bacteria; phylum Pseudomonadota; class Alphaproteobacteria; order Rhizobiales; family Beijerinckiaceae; genus Methylocapsa. The sequence goes on from PLUZ01000328.1 coordinate 1,266, forward strand.
CTGCGACAAAACCCAGCGCTCAGCCCATCGACCTTGGTGCCGGAGACGATACCTACCTGTTTCCGTAGACCGCGTTACGCCCAATTCCGACCGCTTTCTCGACGGAACCCCGATTGTCACCCTTGATCCACGTCACCAAAGTGGTTCAGTTTGAATGTCTGTTTAACGCGGCCCTCGGTGCCCTGCAAGGACGCCACAGCAGCCTTCCGGGAAAGCGGTCAATACCCGGCGGAATGGTACCGTTCACGCTGAACCCAGATCGTTGCCGCGGCTGACTCTGAGTAGTTTCCGAGTCTCCCGCCGCTGACTGTCTGCGTCTAGCTAGTCATCGAATACCAGTTGAAACGACCCTACTTGTCCCTACTTGTGCCAATCCTCGTCGGTGTCATCGGAGCTGCTCCAAGCTAACACCCGAGATGATCCTTCAATGTTTCGAAAGCAGCTCAGCCAGCATAAAGGCACGTTCAGGATGATCCAATGATCGGTCGGCTCGCGACCGCGCCGCCTGGGAGGCGGCAGCAAACCGGAAATCCACGCGAACTCCGCGTCGGACATATCGCTTGAATAACGCGCGCGAATAACTTCATACTTGGCTGGATCGGCCTCGTTCCGTGGCAGGGCGACTCCCTCGGAGTTGTTGCAAACCCAAAGGAATCAGAGGTCTTGAGGTCGGTCAACCAATTCTCGGTCAGGCTCTTAGACTCGAATACCGGTTCAGCGGGTGTATGTCGGATTATAGCATATGGACATAAATCACTTTCCGGAGAGTGTTCTGATCTCCATGATTACCGCCTTTGTCGCGGCATGGCTCACGGCATCCTTCGCCTTGAGGCGTTTTAGCAAGGAGACGATTTGGAAACGCAAGGCAGCTGCTTACACGGTAATTTTCGAAGCCCTGCATGACATGAGCCTATTGTTCGAGAAGGAGCTGAGAGCTGCCATAGATGAGACAAATCCCTCTCGGGACGAGGATGGGCTACGGCTCGTAACGCACAATGAGGCACAAGCGTTACTCGTGAAAAAGGTGCAGTCGGAGTCGTGGCTGCTTCCTAACGACTGTAGGGAGCGTCTAGACCTTCTCATGTCAGAACTCCAAGAGCGGCATGAGTGGTGGCACGACTTCATAAAGTACGGCCACGCGGCGATTCAACGTGCGATCATTGATTTAAGATCTATGGTGCAAACGGACTTAGGCTTAAAACGGCAGCTTTGATGATCTCTACAAGAGGAACTTTGCGGACATGCACCTTGAGGATGCGCTCGCGGCGCGAATATACCCCCTGGCGCTCCGGGGACGCTGCCCGGCCGAGCCTCACCCCAGCCATCAAACCGACGGACGGCTTTTGGCGCGCCGAAGTTATCAGCTTGCGTAGTATGGGAGCCTCATTTCGAGAGTTTGACATTGCCAACTCTATCGATGGAGGCAATCTCGGTTTCAACAAAGCTCGTCATCCAGTGGACGTCGCTAGAACAAAGTTCGACGAGGACGCGCCTACTTGACGACTTGAAATGTTAGGTTGCGGAGATCGGCCGAAAGCGACGATCTTGAGCGAAATTCATGCTCTTTTCATCATCGGCTTCATAGCCGTACTCGCGCCGTTGCTCGCTCGATCGTCAGAATTCATTCGAGCACCCGCGGTTGTCCTGGAATTGGTGTTCGGAATATTGATCGGCCCGAGTGGCGCTGGTTGGGTTACGAGCCATGGCGCCATCGGAGTTCTCGGCGAATTGGGGGGATTGTCATGTCTGGACCTCCGATAATCGCGGTCGGCGCGTGATCCGCTGATAGTGCCGCGATCCGGGCGGTGTCGCCCGGTGATTCGCACAATCGAGGCTGATTGATGACCCGTTTTGCTGCCTTGGATGCTTCGCAGAAGATGACCGCCGTCTGCGTGGTCGACGATGCCGGTCGGCGGATGTGGCGTGGCCAGTGCCCGACCGTTCCAGAACAGATCAATGCTGTGATGCGTCGGCATGCAGGAGACGACGCCCGCATAGGAATCGAAACTGGAGGGATGACGCCATGGCTCGTGCATGAACTCCGCAATCGCGGCCTCGAAGTTGTGTGTCTTGACGCCAGGCATGCGCGTGCGGCAGCGGCACATCGAAAATCCTCGTTGGCAAGGGCAATTCATCTGGGCTGGGCCGAGCAGAAGCTCATCCTGAATCCGAACTGGCCGGACGAGCGCAACTCGAGCTTTCGCCCTATGAACTCATTTCGACGGAACATCGCGAAACGACGGCTATCCTCGCGGTTGCGATGGCCGCCTAGACGCAGTCGATTGCCGTTTCCAACTCGTCAGTCAGAATTTTTCAATATATAGAAAGCCATTCAACGTCCCTGAGGAGCACACCTGACCCCTCCATCAGCGAAGCTCGTCCGAGGGCAGGTTCCCAATGAGGATAACATGTCAGCGAATAATTCACCTCCGCAACCGGCGAAACGCCCAATTTCTTATCCCCTCCTTGGATTAACGATTCTGATCGCTCTGGCCGTCGGCGGTGTTCTGCAGGAGGCAAGATGGCGCGGGGCATTCACCCGTCTGTTCCCGTCGCCTCTCGAAACCCCCGCTCAGCAGCTAAAGCTCGCACAATCGGCATTCAAGAACGGAAACAATGCTGTTGCTCTGAGTTTTTTCGAGCCCTTGGCCTCCCAGAATAACACGGTTGCCGAGTATTGGTTAGCCCATATGACCGAACTCGGGCTTGGCGTACCGAGCGACATCCCGAAGGCTATTTCGCTCTACGAAAAGGCCGCCGCCCAAAACTTTGTTGCTGCCCAGGTGAGACTCGGGGAAATATACCTCAATGGGAACCTTGTTGCGCCTGACTACGCCAAGGCTTTCGCCTTGCTTGAGACGGCGGCGCGACAGGGCAATCCGCGCGGTGCGATGTTGCTCGGCCAAGTCTACCGGTTCGGTCTTGGAACGGAAGCCGACCCCATCGAAAGTTACGCTTGGTCGGAAGTCGCCGTCCTGGAAGGACTTTCCTTCGCCAAGACCGAGCGCGACGCCGCCTTCACGTCCATGTCTNNAAGCAGCCTGTCCCGTCGAAAACGCCTTAATTGCTTTTCTTGGTCGGCAGCGCGGTCCGCTTAGAGGACATCTCAACTCGACTTTGGCGGCGTGGGAGAGCGCATTTTCCACCACAAATGGTGCGGAATTTCGATACGATCTCGGCGCGGCCGAGACATCGAACTTGGACCTCGCGCGTGGTTGGCGAGACTGTTCAATTTTGCTCAGACGGCCCGCGTGACCTCGTCTAATCTGCGCAACGACGGGCGTCTTTCAATGTCCCCCTCTCAACGTCCGATCTAGGACCCCGGTTGGAAAACACTCGCCGGGGTCTTTTATTCCGGTGCTCTTGTGCGAAGGGAAAGCACATGCCGGATCAATATACTTTGGAAAAGCATCGGTCGTCCAAAGGATCTTACGGTCAGCTTGCCCAAACAGTTGCTCGCGAGCGGGTTCGATAATGTCTCCGGACGTGAGCGTTGAGTAATCAATCACATTGCAGGCAAAATCGAAAGAGTTGGTCGGCAGGCGCTTTTTCGGCTGCTTCGCGATAACTCGGGGATAATCCCTAAACAAACGCTAATCATTGCGACGGCGGCGTAATGCCAAGGACGGCCGCCGCGCCAAGGACAAGGATGCCGAGGACCTCCTCCTGATTCGAAGCTCGATGATTTGCGCCAGTCCCGCGACTGGAAGCTGAATCCGGAGCCGAATTTACAATCAGCGCCATAGCTTATGGGGCGCAGCGACGCAAAGTCATGGGAGCACCGATTCATGTGGAGCGAATTGCTCGACCTTGCGATGCAGGACGCGACAATCGAACTCGCAGCTGCGTTCGTTCTGGTCACCGCTAGTTGGGCGATCGTGAGCGCAACGATCCGGACCGCCTATAGATTGCCGTCGCGGCGGAAGCGAACACCACCGCCGGAGGCGGAGGCCACAACTCCGTCTCACGTAGCGCCAGCCAGCGGCGTCGAGGAAGCCCCCGTTCAAACCGCGGCACTCGATACCGAGGTTCCCGCGGAAGATGGGGTTTTGGAGTCTGATTTCTCTGCTCCGGTGCAAGACGAAGCTTTCGAGCCCGATCCCACTGCGCGCGACATGGCTCCCGCCGAACCAGTTGTGCCGAATCGAAGTTGGTGGGCGAGGCTCCGTGATGGACTGTCGCGTACGTCGGGGTC
>PLUZ01000071.1 GCA_003162995.1 Methylocapsa sp.
AAAAAAGCAACATTGTCTCAATGACTGGGCTTTGCCGCCGCATGGGAGGTTTTGGTATGTCGACCGCGGATCACTTCGACCACAGGTCTGATGCCGGTTTCATCCGCGCTTATGACGCACACGCCGCCCGGCGGCAATTTCAGATTTCAATCGTGCTCGTTGCAGTACTTGCGCTGGCGGCCGGCGCCCTCGGAATGCTGGCGCAGCTTGACCGGCCAATCACTCAGGGACGGTCTGCTGCCGTCACCGTAAGCAGCCATTATGTCGCGGAAACTTTACTGGACATTCGCGGCTAACCAGAGAGAATTGTGGCACATGCTCCCCCCTTTGGTCCTCTGGGGAGCTTCACGGGAAAGGGGCCGCGTCCCGTACGCGGCCCCAACTCATTTAGAAAGCCAGCGGATTTCAAAAATCAGCAGATAAAATTCCCCACTGTCAAATTTTCGCCGCGCTCCGAACGGTTTAGGGTGGCGGTTGAGATCGAACCGATTCGGACCTTGGCATGCGCTTCAAATTGACCCCGCCGGGCGCTCCCATCTTCTTCATTTCGCTAATTCTCGCCGTTTTGGCCGTGGCGAGCCTCTATACTCACGTGCCCGCCGTCGGACATTATGTCGCCGCGCATCGTTTTTGGGTCATGACGGCGGCGTATGCGGCGTTGCTTGCGGGCGTGATTTTCGATGGTCTGTAGCAAGGTCACGCTTGCTCAAATGGCGCACGGCTATCGAACATGAGCTTTGTTTTAATAAGAACTCGCCGCTGCGTTATTTAAATTCACATTCATGACGCAACCGGTAAAGATGCTGGCGCGGTCCGCGTCTCGTCCCGCTGCCAAGAAAATGGCCAGGCGGAACCGCCGCATGAATAAGGAAAGGGCCTCACCATGAGTGATCTCGTTGTTATCGCATTTCCTTCCGAAGCCAAGGCCGAGGAAGTTCGCACAAAGATTTTGGAGCTGCAAAAGGACTATCTGATTGAACTGGGCGACGCGGCGATCGCGGTCAAACAGCCGGATGGAAGTATCAGACTTAATCAGCTCATCAATACGACCGCCGCGGGTGCGGTCTCGGGCACCTTCTGGGGTACGCTTATTGGTTTGATTTTCTTGGTGCCGCTCGTCGGCGCTGCGATCGGCGCGGCCTCCGGTGCGCTCGGCGGCTGGCTGACCGACGTCGGCGTCAACGACACCTTCATGAAGGAAGTTGCGGAGAGCTTGCAGCCCGGCAATGCGGCACTGTTTTTGCTGATCCGCAAGCTCACCACGGACAAGGTGCTGGAGGATCTGAAGGGCGTCGGCGGCAAGGTTTTGCGGACCTCCTTCGATCATACGAAAGAGGATGCTTTGCGCAATGCCCTCGCGGGTGTGTCCCAGGCCGTGCCGCCGCCCGCCTAACCAAAAGACTTTGGGCCGGCGCGCCCCGCCATCGCCCACGTCCTGCGCGCGCTTTCGGCCAAACGGGGTCAGAGTGTCGCGCAGCGGCATGCCGGTGCCTACTCACCGAAGAGGTGCAGGACGATCTCGCGCTGGTGCGGCGCGCGGCGATGTTCGAAGAGATAGATCCCCTGCCAAGTACCAAGCACCATCCGCCCCGATGCTATGGGAATAGAGAGCTGCGTTTGCAAGAGCGCGGCTCTGATATGCGCCGGCATGTCATCCAGGCCTTCGCTTCGATGGATGTAACGCTTGCCGTCCTCCGGCGCGATCGCCTCGAAAAACCTTTCCAGATCCGTCAGGACATCAGGGTCGGCATTCTCCTGAATGAGAAGCGAGGCGGAGGTATGGCGGCAGAAAATCGTGAGCAAGCCGGTCGCGATGTTTTGCCCGGCCGTCCAAGCGGACAGCTGCGCGGTGATCTCGATAAGACCTTTGCCGAGGGTTTGAATGTGCAGGGAATGGAGCGCTTGACGCATTGGAATAAAGGAGGATTCGAGAAGTTTATCCCGCGTCTTTACATGAAAAGGGAAAAATCAAAATCCATGAAAGCGCCGGGCTACGCCCGCCGACGAGTTAATGCGCCGGGACTGCGTTGCTGCCCGTGCGTAGATTCCTGAACCGCATGTCGAGGCGGCGTCCGGAAGTCATCGAAGTGTGTTTTAACGATAATGCAGCGGTGACGCTACAGTAATTGATATCATATGCATGACGTTGCAATAAGTAACAAATATCATTATATTTTATTTTATGTGGCGTAAGCCACAGACAACAAAGCACAAGCTATGCATAATTAACCACCAATGTCACCCTCCCGGGCCATTGGATTTGGAAGAGGCCAATAAAAAGTGACCCGTAACGATAAGCAACAGACGAAGTTATGGAAGAGGATACTGACTTCAAATACGGGGGAAGTGCCGAGACTGCGCCATGACCATAGTCAGGCTGATGTTCGGCAGGATGATCAAAACGGTCGGGCTTTGAGAGTATCCAAAGAAAAGGATACTTCAAAGCTGGTTGTCGAGGCAGCGGAACGCCTGTTCAGGCAAATCGGATTCCAGAAGACGACGGTCGCCGATATCGCACGCGAGCTGCACATGTCGCCGGCCAACGTCTATCGTTTCTTCGCGGCGAAATCGGAAATCAACGAGGCTGTCTGCATGGACCTCCTCGGCAAGATCGAGGCCGAGGCGAGAAAAAATTGCGGCATCCCGCAGTACCGCTATGCAAAGAATACGCAATTTGATCGGGTTCGTCGAAGCGACACACCTTAAACAATATATGTTCGACCGTAAGCTGCACGATTTGATTGACGCGGCGATAATCGAGAATTGGTCGATCATGCGGCGGCATAATGAACGCATGGCAGAAATTTTGGAGCAAATCATCGCGAGTGGCATGGCGTCCGGCGAGTTCCCGCAAGGAGACGCGACCCTTGCGGCACGTCTCGTCAACCTTGCTTGCCTCCGGTTCAGCCATCCGCGCCTGATCGTGGAATTTGAGCAGGAGCTTGAACCGACCCTCGACCAAATGATCGGTTTTTGCCTTACGGCGCTAACCAGGCAGCCTATTTGAACCGGTAGCCGCAGACTTTGTCACATTGGCCAAAATGGACGATTTTTGATCCGGTTTGGCTCGGCGATTAGCATCGTAATGCATCGTAATTTAAACATGCGGCGATGAGCGTCCTGGGCTACAAAAAAGCCCAGAAACGCGACAAGGCCCTCAGCATTTCACCGCGCCCCCCACGATGAACGCGATGTGGCCTCTGCTCCTTCTACCACGCCGTATCGCACTCGACCGCATGAGGAGGCGGCGTCAGGAAGTCAGTGAAGAGCTTCTTCACGACGGCGCAGCGAGTGATTTAACATTAAATGACATCTTACGCATGACGTTGCATAAATGAACAAATGTTTATTTTTTTTATATTTAGTGGTGAAGGCCACAGACGAAAGACCTTAAACTGCGCAGAGTTTGTTTTTTGAGTCACTGACATGTCATAAATTTAGACAAAGGCCGGTACAAAATGACTCGTAACTTTACGCAGCAAACGAAATTCATGAAGAGGATACTGGCCTTCAATGGGCGGGCGGATAGCCAAAATATAAGGGTTGAACGAGAACCTAAAGAAAAGGACACTCGTAAGCGGATTGTCGCGGCCGCGGAACGCTTGTTCCGGCAAATCGGATTTCAGAAGACGACGGTCATCGATATCGCCCATGAACTGCACATGTCGCCCACCAACATCTATCGCTTCTTCGCGGCGAAATCGGAAATCAACGAGGCTGTCTGCATGGACCTCCT
>PLUZ01000227.1 GCA_003162995.1 Methylocapsa sp.
CTGTCTGCATGGACCTCCTTGGTAAGATCGAGGCCGAGGGAGAAAAAATTGCAGCGTCCCGCAACACCGCTACGCAAAGAATACGCAACTTGATCGGGTTCGTCGAAAAGACCCTCCACAAACAATATAAGTTCGACCGTAAGTTGCACGATTTGATTGACGCGGCGATAAGCGAGAATTGGGCGATCATGCGGCGGCATAATGAACGCATGGCTGCGATTTTGGAGCAAATCATCGCGAGTGGCATGGCGTCCGGCGAGTTTCCTCTGGGAGACGCTACCCTTGCGACAGGTCTCGTCTACACCGCTTGCATCCGGTTCCGTGATCCGCGCCTGATCGTGGCATTTGAGCAAGAGCTTGAACCGACCCTCGACCAAATGATCGGTTTTTGCCTTACGGCAATAGGTGGGGCGACGATCCTCAAATTTCCATCAAAGGAAGATAGGACTTGACCCTGGATAATATATCAAAGTTCACTGAGCCATGCGCACGTGATAATTCCGCTCACTGAAGCTTTACGCAATGATGCGCGGAAGACACGCCACCGCCGCCTGGCGCTCTCGATCACGATCAAATCATTGTCCTGCCGCTTGAGGCCGGAATTGTCCCGGCGCCGGGACAATCTAACATTCAGCCATCACGCCGAGGTCGCGGCGCTCCCGCCTGTCGAAGCCGACGCGTTGCTAGGGCTTTATGCCGAATGCCGCCGCGATATAGATCAGCAATACAGCGCCGAAAATAAGCGCCACCGGAATAAAGATCGCCAGATCCGGAAGCGTCCAGGGCTCGCGTGCGGGCGGGTCCGCTGCGACGGTAACGCGGATAAATCGCGCCTCGAGGCCGAGCGCGCTTGCTTCTGAGCGGATGGCTGAGACAACTTGCCCGACGCTCTGGCCGGCTATCAAGCCGTCCTGCCCGGCATATGGGTAGCCAGCCTGACTAAAGCCCCTTCCCTGGCCATCTCTGCGGCATTGGCGCCGGTGAAACAAAAAGCTGCAACCGGCGTTAGGGGCTCGCGTTCGTGATCACCGTTGCGGTCCGGGATTGCGAGGAAGATTGCACCATCGGCCCGGCGCATCATGCCGAGCGTGCCCGCGGGGCTTATCGCGGCAGGCTTCTTTCCCCATACTGCCAGCTCTCGACCGGAGAAGCTGATCCCGGGCCTGACAAGGCCGTTAAGGATGCGTGGACCGGATAGCCAATACCTCATTTGAAGTAACCTGTTCACCCGAGACCGATTGACGACCATAGCAACGAAGCCGCTGCGCTTATCGACGGGGTTAGAAGGCCGCCGACAATTCCCTCTACTACGTTCCGCGCCGATTTTCCCGCCTCTTGGATGATGATTAAGTTTGGCGAAGGTTTTGAAAGCTGTGCGCGAATTGTGTTGATGTCCGCCATCAATTAGGCGCGAACATTCTCTTCCGATAAATTGGCACCTTGAATTGCTGTATCAAACGCTGCGAGGGCGTTCTTGGTAGCCTCAATGTTTAGAGTAAATTGCACTGTCTGCGTGGCATTTGGGCTGCCTTGCTGGATCGCGCTTTCGGTCATAGATCCAATATTGATCGTGTTAGACATTTGTGGAACCTCTGGTTCTTGCGGGTCAAAAAAGCCGACATCGAATTGCCTTATCTTGAACTTTAAGACCTCATCAAACTCTCTCAGTCTTCCGTCGATGTAGTCCCCGATGCCTGGAAGTGAGCAAAAATTATTATAGTCTCCCGCTATCGCCTTGCAGCTGATCTTGAATTCCTCCAAACATAGTACTGCGGCCTGTCGGAGCTCGTCGCGATCTAGCTTCGTTGTCCTAATTACCCGTTTCAGCTCACCAAGTGCGGTGGCGACTCCGCCTTCAAATGTATTTTGCATTTCTGTACAAATCGCGGCGACCACGTTGCCTGACATGCCAAGACCGCGCTGGGCATGTTCGGCACCTATCTGGTTGACCCTAGTTCGGGCGTTTGTCAGCGCCTTTGTAAGGTGCCAGCGTATATTGACCCTGAAATCGTTAATTGTAGGCTCAGCAAACATTGTGAAGTCTCACTTCAATTCGCCCTTTTCTTGAAGCCAGCGCCGCAAAACAATCTCAGCCATTTGAGAGATTGTCCGCTCCTCGGAAGCTGCAACACGCGCCAGCGCGGTCTTCAGTTCCGGGCTGACCCTCACCGATAGGTTTTCGCCACGCTTTGTGGGCTCGGGCGGTTTCGGCTTTTTCATATTTCATCCTAACAGATATTGACGTGTATACATGTGCATAGTATATAGCACGTGTTATCAATTTTGGCAAACATCAACACGGAGCAATCCACATGGGAAATAAACAGAAGGNNATGGCAAGGCTTGAGGGCGAGGCCGAGCGCATAGCGGCTGCAACGGGGGGCACGGGGCGGTCATTGCGGCTCGTATCGTCTGAAGGCCAGCTGTCCGCGCTGATACGGTGCGGCAGCACAACCATCCAAATCGAGGGCGACGAGTTTGCCGTCAGCATGAACACGGCAGAAGGGCATGAACGCGCATGACGCAGCGAGACGGCCGGGAGGAGACCAACTTCACGACCGCCTCTAACCATTTCGAATGGAAAGGAAGCAGAGCATTCGACA
>PLUZ01000422.1:0-4489 GCA_003162995.1 Methylocapsa sp.
CGAGCGGCGCGATCGCCGGCGCCTGCTGCTGCGCGGCAAGAGCCTCGGCGGCCCCCGGCGCCGTCATATCGATCTTGGGAGTGTTCTTGCCGTCGGGACCCGCATAAGTCGCTTCGAGATCGATGATGTNNGCGATCATCGCCTCGCGGCCGGCCTCGATGCGCTTGGCGATGGCGATTTCGCCCTCGCGCGACAAGAGTTCGACCGAGCCCATCTCGCGCAGATACATCCGGACAGGATCATCGGTGCGATCGGCGGGCTCGGACGAACGTGTCGCCACTGCTTTCGTCTGCACGGCCTCGATCAAATCGCCGCCCTGCGACTCTTCTTCATCCTCGGAGGATTCCTCGGACGACGCCTCCTCTTGCTCTTCATTCTCGACGACATTGATGCCCATCTCGTTCAGCATCGATAAAATGTCTTCGATCTGCTCGGAATTGACTTCCTCGGACGGAAGCACGGCATTCAATTCCGCATAGGTGACAAAGCCCCGCTTCTTAGCGAGCTTGATCATCCGCTTGACGGCGGCATCGGTGAGATCGAGCAAAGGGCCGTCGGCGACTTCGACCGCGCCGCGTTCCGCCCCGGAAGTCTCACTGTCCTTTTTCGCCATCAAGGGCCTCCAAATTTGAGGAAAAATACCGCGGAAGCTACCTTAATCACTGCTTCTGTCACTTCTTGAAAAGCACATTCTCGAAGCTTCCGGGTCTTGAACCTTGCCAGTCCGTCTCACGCCAATCAAAGCGGCGTGCCCCCGCACTTCCAAAATAGTGGGGGGCTGGTCAAAGCCCATCTTCAACATTGTTTCCGCGCGCCATGCTTCAACTGTTCATCGTTCACAATTCCGGACACATGCCCATTCCAGACAGACGCCCTGCCCTGTGGCAAGATCTTCGCCGGCAGGGATCCAAACGCCACCGCTTGTGCCCAGCCGTTCACAGGGATCCGCCGGGGCGTCCCGATTGCACGCCAAAACCGTCCACCGCGGCCTCGATCCCCCCGAGTGCCGATAATTGCGCCTGAATATCCTTGAGACGGCCGAGATTGGCCTCGCTGGAATCCTTACCTAGAGCCAATTCAGCCAATTGCAACTCCTTATGTAACGCCCTGGCGCGGTGATGCAAGCTCAGTGCTTGCTTCAAAACTTCCTCGGCGTCCGCCTCGGCGGCTCCGGCCTTGACATACCAATGCGACGCATGCGCCGCCATGGCGTCGAGCTTATGCAGGATCGGCCCGAAACCTTGGCCCTCAGTGGCGGCGCGAAGGCTTGCCGCGTCTGGGCTTGTTCTGTCAAGCGGAGCTGCAGCCGCAGGAGAGACCGAGAAGGCAATGAGCGCATCGCGCAACGCTCCCACTTCGGCGTTCGAAAACTCGATTTCAGCCAGATCCTCGATATGCTTTCCAATCAGCCCCGGGTGATTGAGAAGAAGCAATAAAATCAGTCCTTCGCGTGGTGGAAGGCTCGATTTTCCGGAGCGGAACAGAGGGGAACCCGCGAGGCTCTGACTGACCGGCGGCGGCGCAGCGAGAGTGCTTTGGGGCTCTCCGGATCTTTGCCATGGGGGTTTGGGTCCGACGGTCCGCGTGGCCTTTGCCATCCCCTTGAACGGGCGAGTGCCGTCCTTGGAAAAGAATTGCCGGTTGAAGAACTGGTACAGCCGCGCCTTGAAGTCCGCCTGGTAATAGCGGCGCAGGGCCTCATCCCGGATCTCGCGGGCGATCTCTCCCAGCCGCCGCTCGAGGCCAGCGCGGCGTTCCGGCGTGCCGAAGTCCTTGTTTTCGGTTTCCCGCTTCCAAATCAGCTCGGCGAGCGGAAGAGCCTGTGAGAGCAGCTTTGAGACCATCTCGCGCCCACCGGTGCGGACAAGATCATCTGGGTCCTCACCCTCGGGCAGAAGCGCGAAGCCGAGCGACCGGCCTGGCCCAATCAAGGGCAGTGCCATGTCGATCGCCCGATAGGCCGCTTTGCGGCCTGCCCTATCGCCGTCAAAGCAAAGGATGGGCTCCTCCGACATTTTCCACAAAAGCTCGCATTGAGCGTCCGTCAAAGCGGTCCCGAGCGGCGCCACACTGGCCTCGAAACCCGCCGATGTCATTGCGATAACATCGACATAGCCCTCGACGACGATGAGTTGCGCACCTTCATGCGCGGCCTTGCGGGCCCGATGATGATTGTAAAGAATGGCACCTTTATGGAAGAGCACGGTTTCCGGCGAATTCAGATATTTCGCCTGAGCGTCCTTGGCGAGTGCGCGCCCGCCAAAGGCGATGACACGGCCTGACGGATCGTGGATCGGAAACATGATCCGGTCCCGGAAACGATCGTAGGGGACTGCAATGTCTTCGCCATGGATCAACAGCCCCGCCTCGATCATCGCTTGCACCGGGATTCCCTTGGCGGCAAGAGCATCGCGCAGGGCGTATTTTTCGGGCAAGGCATAGCCCAAGCCAAATTTTGTTTGCAGCCCGGTATCGAGGCCCCGCGCCGAGAGATAAGCACGGGCCGCGCCTCCCTGCCCGCTGGTGAGCCGCGCGGAAAAATAGGACGCCGCGAGGGCCAGCACCTCATGCAGGCTGGCCCTCGCCTTTTCCTCTGCCTCGGCCTCGGGCGAAATCCGTGGCAGGGCGAGCCCCGCGTCATGGGCGAGCCGCTGGACCGCTTCCGGGAACGAAAGCCCCTCAGTCTCCATCAAAAAATCGAAGATATTGCCGTTTTTGCCCGCCGAATGATCGAACCAGGCCATTTTCTGGTCATTGACAAAAAATGACGGCGTTTTTTCCGCGTTGAACGGCGAGAGCCCTTTCCATTCGCGCCCCGCCCGCATCAATTTGACGCGGTGGCGCACGACGTCCGACACCGGAAGCCTAGCTTTGATCTCATCGAGAAAGGACGGCGGAAATCGCATAGGCGCTACCCGGGATTACTTGCGTGGATTCGGCGCGCCTCGTAAAGCCCCATCCTGCTTGTCCCCCTTATTCACAGGCGGGATATTCATCATTTACGGTGAAGCTTCTCATTTTCAACGATATGCGCCTGCCAATCGTGGCGTTCAAGCTCGGGATCGAGATGTTCTTCCTGCGGAAACCCCACGCAAAGATAGGCGATGAGCTTCCACGCGAGGGGAACTTCGAGCGTATTGGAAACCTGCCCTGGGTCGATGATCGACACCCAGCCCGCGCCTAGGCCTTGCGCGCGTGCAGCGAGCCAAAACGTGTGGACCGCCGCCACCACCGAATAATCCAACATCTCCGGCATGGTTTTCCGGCCAAGGCCCGCGCCAGCTTCCGTCGCATGGTCGCAGAAAATAGCAAGATGCACCGGCGCCTCGCGCAGCCCGGAAAGCTTGAGATGGGCATAGAGCGCGGCGCGCTCCCCTTCATAGGATTTGAGGGCGGCCGCATTGCAGGCGTTGAAGTTGGCAATGATGGCTTCCCGCGCGGCAAGTGTTTCGACGCTCACGAAGCGCCAGGGCTGGCTGTTGCCGACCGAGGGTGCGTGCGCGGCCGTGCGAAGGAGATCCTCGATCAGCGCGGCTGGAACCTTGTCCGGCTTGAAACGGCGAACGTCCCGCCGCCATGCGAAAAGCTGTGCCAAGCGCGCGCAAAAGGCGTCATCGAAACTGGGGGAACCGCCCCGCTCTCCTCCCGTCGTCACCGCTCTCTCCCCGGACCGCATGGTTTGCCATGACTTTTGGCCACCATATCAGGTCGCGAAGCGGAAATGCAGCACGTCGCCATCCTCGACGATATAATCCTTGCCTTCGAGCCGGAATTTGCCGGCCTCCCGCGCCCCCGCTTCGCCCTTAAACGCGGCGAAATCCGCATAGGCTATGGTCTCGGCGCGAATAAAGCCCTTTTCGAAATCGGTGTGGATCACGCCTGCCGCCTGTGGCGCTCTGGTTCCTTGCGCGACGGTCCAGGCGCGGGCTTCCTTTGGTCCCACAGTGAAAAAAGTGATCAGCCGCAAAAGCCCATAACCCGCCCGGATGACGCGGTTCAGCCCCGGCTCGGCAAGGCCAACGGCTTCGAGATAGTCCTTCCGCTCCTCCTCGGCCAGCACCGCGATCTCGCTCTCGATCTTGGCCGAAACGATCACCGCCACGGCGTCTTCCGCGGCCGCGCGGGTTTCGACGGCTTTGGAAAAATTATTGCCGCTTGCCGCGGCCGCTTCCTCGACATTGCACACATAGAGCACCGGCTTCGACGAGAGCAGCCCAAGACCGTTAAAGAGCTTTTGCTCCTCGGGTTTGACCTGCGTGAGCCGCGCCGGCTTTCCCTCGCGCAGCAATGCAAGACAGCGCCCCGCGAGGTCAAAAATCTCCTTGGCCTCCTTGTCGCCGCCCTTGGCTTTCTTTTCCCATGCGACAACACGTTTTTCCAGGCTTTCGAGATCGGCGAGCATCAATTCCGTCTCGATCGTCTCGATATCGTCGATCGGCGAGATCTTGCCTTCGACATGGGTGATGTCGCTATCCTCGAAGCAGCGCAC
>PLUZ01000422.1:4539-9530 GCA_003162995.1 Methylocapsa sp.
GCCGTCTGCGTCAGCGCATTGAAGAGGGTCGATTTGCCGACATTGGGCAAACCGACGATGCCGCATTTGAAACCCATGGAAGAAGCACTCTCTTACACCTGACAGAAAGCCGCACCCAAGGACGATGTGAGCTCAAGACAAAGAGCAATCGTTTGACGGAGATTTCTGCAATGTGATGGGATGATGATTTACTTCATCTCACTGCCGTCTTAGCGAGACAGCCGATGATGAGAAAGCCTTATAGGCCATACGACGTCCGGAGCAAATACATGATAAAACCGATGAGGCCATGAATGGACAAACTCCCAAAGACAATCACAAATAAAAACGCGATGATCTGGAAGGTGGAGTAAAATTCTATTTTTCTAAAACTTAATATGGCCGACAGAAAAAAACCCGTTCCGATGAACAAGGGAATGCTTGAATAGGCAAACACGCGCTCTTTCGAGAGAGTTGAGTATGGCGAAGGCTCGACGAGCAAAAGATAAAGAATGTGGCTCAGAAAGCAAAAGACAGTCAGCGCGGCACTTATGAGAAACACGCCCTGAGGTGAGCGCCAAAACGGAGCTGAGGTTTGCTCCGGCTTTCGAGGTACACCCCCACCAGACCGTTCCAACCCCTCGCCGCCGCCTTCCTCTCCCAGCTTCCTCATTGGCCCTTCCCCAGATCCTTGGCGAAATGTTAAGTCCTCGCCGCCCTGCTACCTCCTAGACAGAGGCGAACCAATCGCGCGCGATGTTGTTCCAACTAACATAGGCGTCCAGGGCTCCGAGGCCGATGAGCCCATAGCCCCAATATTCCATCGGAATCCCAAACAGCGTGCTGCGCTTTCCCGGATGATCGAGTCTTCTTCCGAAAACCACGCAGAGCGGCCCCCAGAACAAAAGCAACAAAACGCTCATGGACTCGCGATGAAGATGATAGGCGGCGCTGACTCCCCCGGCAATAACTGCGGCGACAAGAAAGAAAACAGCGACCAAATATCCAAAGCGAGTGTAGAAAATCATTGTACGAACCCCGTGTTTGCTATGCGAAATCTCATTCCATCCTATCGCTGAAAGGAGCGCTGGCGCCAGTGCCGATTGAGGGGGCTGTCGCCCTATACCCTTCAGGGGACCAGCAGCCTGAGGGAGATCCCTTCAGATTGAGGATCGGCCAACCCCATAATAGGCTTAAGCCAGCAAAATTTGGAATGCAGCGCCCCATTTGCCGTGCTTGTCATTATTTTCGACAAAATCCGCATCATCCAAAGATAGGCCTGTCCGGCGTCTTTGTCCCCAGACGCAAGGGCTTCATTCGCAAAGACATTTCCCTATCCGGCCCTGTGGAATTTCTAATTTCTAGCGCTGCTTCGGCCGTCCGCTTGGCGATGTTATCAATCGATGCAAGCAGGTCATTTGCCAGAAGCAGCATGCTCGCTTCCGTGGGGCTGGCGATTTGCTGTTTGGGGTGCGTGATATCGATTTGCAAAGGTGCTTGAAACACTTCGAGCATCGAGGGGATCGCCGGGTCAATAAGATTTCGCGCCTCGATCTCGCGGAGCGCCGCAAGGATCATATCCGCGAGAGCGGGAACTTCGGCGGCTTGCTCCAATGTGAGCTGGTCCTTCTCCGCATTGCTGACGAAGTCACGCCATTTTGGAAACTGCTGAACCGACTGGTCGAAACGAAGGATTAACGCCTCAAAGCGCGCCGCGAGATAAGCAGGCCAGTTGGCATTGACCAAATTTGCATAGGCTTTGAGAAACTCCTTCAAATGGGCGAGATAAAACAATTCGTTCTGTGACGGAGCAAAAGCGGGAATGCGGGTGGCGATGCTCCGCAGACAAGCAATCGACCGGAGGTCAACCGCGTGCTCCCCATCGGCGGCGTCGGCAAGGCCAGCGATCTCCTCGCGCAAAAGCTTAAACGCCATCACGAGCACCACGGCATCGCTGTCGCTCTCGGCTGCACGCGCCGGCAACACCAATCTTCCGCCCGACCAAGCCGGTTCCAACGCGGCCGGGCGCAACGGCGGCACGCCGGGCGCCGATGGCGGCGCCTGTCTCTTTTCGTGGCGCTGGTTCGGTATCTGTCTGACGACAGAGCCTTTGATCTCCCGATTCACAAGTCCTGGACCTTGTTCCCAATTTTCCGCCGCTATCCTGAGAAGCGCCGTTTCACTTTCTTCATAATAGGCTTTGCCTTGCAGCCGCGCCTCGTACCAATCGATCCAGACGTCCCAGTCTTCTTGCGCGGCAAGAAGGTCTTGCTTCAATTCCTTCCACAATTGCGCGATCCAGCGTGGTCTTGCTCCCGGCCATAATTTGCACGCGAGAATATCCGGCACCAATTTGCCGCTCGCCTTGGCGGCAGCATCCCGTTGAATGGCGGCCGCGGCATCGGCCTTGCCGCTCATCGCCAAGAGAAGTGCGGCCCGCGACGAATCATCGCTGGCATTCGCCAAGCGATGGGAAAAGAAGATCTCGGGCGAAAAAAAAGGCCGTAAGCGGGCGGCCATCGCGGGGTTTGAGAAGGTGGCCGCGAGTGCGTCCGCGGCTCGGGCAGCGAGGTCTGTTTCAAGGGCTGGATATTTTGCCGCGGACCATGCAACAGAACCCGCACAAAAAAGCGGCAGGACGAGACNNCGCGCCGCAAGCAGTGTCAAAACCTCGCGCGGCTGGCTTTGTAACCAATTTTTGAATGTGGCGCGATCGTTGAACGCGGACAACGACTCGTCCCCCCGGAATCATTGATGAAAGTGACCATAGGCTCCGGGCCGAAATAGGGCATGAGACCGGCCATTCCGAGAAATGTCACCGAACTGAAGGATGCGAGTCGTTTCGCTGTGTTCGAAGCGCGAAACGCGTTAAGCGCAAGGGAGTCTCGCGCATCCTTTGCTGACCGGCGCGCGAGCGGCGCTTGCCATAAATGGGATGGACGATAGCTACGTGAATAGTTTTTGAACTCAAGGATGCGCGGCCCATCCGATCCCGGCTTCTGCCGGGATCGGCATTTCAAACATCGAAATGGGACACGTCCGATTGCGAATGTTGGCAGCGTATTAGAGCCGTCCATGAGTTAAAAATCCATGAACGCTTCCGTGCCGCCGTGCCGTTTAAGAAGGAGTGTTGGCAGGTGTAGCGACAAATCCTCAGAGAGCGATTGCTATGGCCATAGTCCAACAATTAAGTCGATGATGTCGACGAGCGTCGGATTATGCCAAGAGGTGATCACAAAGGCCTTCAAAACATCGGCATAGCTGACGACGAAGGAGATTATTCCGGTTAAGGCCACACTGCCTGCAACTACTTTGAACGCGCTCGCTCCTGCCTGACGATAAAAACCCGCGCGAGACTCCCTCAAAGCAAATCCCGCTTCTTTTCGTACAGACGCATAAGCGTTGCGCAGCATTTCGATCACGATATTGCCGGCCGTCTTTCGGGCCAAGCCGATGGCTTGGTCGCCATCTATCCCGTCGGGTGCGGTTTTCGCTGCCTCGGTCTGTTCGGCAACGGCCTCTATCGCCGTTGGCGTCGCGACATTTTCCGAGTGTTGAAGAGCCTCAATAACCGGCGCAGCGGCGGCAACCACCTGCTTCGCCGCCTGCACTTCCTGAGGCCCGAGGCGAATATCATCAAGCTCACGCCCTTTCGGGTCGCCGACAATAAAAATATTCCATGTATGGACCAGATCGCGCAGTGTTTCCGCAACTAAGGGAGGCAAGCGCCCAGGGTCTGGTTCCGCGCCGTTCATGGTAAGATCATGGGCCTTGAGGCGGATGCGTAAAGTGTTGCCGCGCGACCACAAGCTCGTAATCGAAATATCTTCAATGCGGTCCTTCAGACCGACACGAAAACGATTGGCCGGATCGTTTAACGCACCGAGCAGATTAGGCCCAAGCTCAACGAGAGCCTGCGCTTTGAGACGAAGCTCGTCGAAATACTCCCTCTGCAGAGGGTCAGCGGCGGTGCCGGGTGCGGGTGGATCTGGAACAACGTCGATCAGTCCTTCGGAATTAACGCCAAACCTCGCCGCTATCGGCTCTTGATCCGGTATGGCTTCAATTGGCGGCGGCTCCACGATACCCGCAATTTCCGCGATATCGGGGTCTTCGGTGGCATCCAGTTCGGCATGGGATATTTGTAACTCGATTCGCCTTTTGATCTCGGCGTTTACGATTGCGGGGCCTTCCGCCCATAGCGCTTCCTCGATGCTCACATAGGCGAGTTCGCGTTCCTCGTCCCTGACGCGGCCAGCGAGACGGTCGTCGAACCAATCTGTCCATACATCCCAGTGGTCATTCGCGGCGACAAGCGCCGCCTTTAGTTCCAGCCACAAAGACTGGAGCTGGTCGGGTTGCTCTTTCAAGAGCTCCACCACGGTCTGGCTGCCAAACTGATAATGGAATCGCTGGCGTTGCCATAGCGGTGAACCGGCGATGTCAGAAGCCGCCACTCCTTCTTCCACGCGCCTGGCGTCGTCGGAAACAGCGGACCAAAAGATTGCGATGTCGGTGGCGGAGGCGTCGCCGGCGGAGGCGGCGCGGACGGCAGCTTCGGCGGCCGTGGCTGCGTCGGCGACAGCGTCAGCGCCCACGTCAGCGGCGGCCAAAGCGGCAAAGGCGGAGGAGCCAGCTAGAATAGCGTAGGCGGAGTATGGAGCACCGGCGGCTTCGGCGCGGGCACGGGCGATCTCCGAGTCATTCTCCAGATATTTGGCTGTGGCCCATGAAACGGCTGTAGCACGGAAAACCGGCAGAACCAGGTTGCGCGCATAGCCCTCGTACTTATCCATCTGCACGATGGGCAAAACGCGCAATGCCGCGCGCGCCGCAAGCGCGACCGCCACCTCGCGCGGCTTGCCTCGAAGCCACGCCTTCAATTCTTCGCTGTCCTTGATCTCGACCAGCGGCCGCTCCTGCCAAAACCTTGCAACAGTCAGCATGGCCGCCCGGCTTAGATTCGGCAAGGGGGGTCATTACTTTCCTAAAAGCTCACATGGGGATTTCCG
>PLUZ01000402.1 GCA_003162995.1 Methylocapsa sp.
GCGAAAAAGGAGGCCATTTCCGGCGTCGCCAAAGCACGTAAACGCTCGAAATCTTCCGCACCAAAAGCGGTTTGGATCGCCGACAGCCGCTGCTCGAAGACGCCGAAATCAGCCGGAGTGATGGCGAGCTTGGTCTCGCGTGGCGCGCCCGCCTGCCCGCCGCCAAAGCCCGCAAAGCCGGCAGCGCCGCCCTGCCCCAATCCTTGACCCGGGCCGGGATTGGGGCCAGTGCCCTGGAACGCAGGCCGGCGGCCGCGCATAAAGCCCATGACAAGTTTGAACAGCAGAAACAAAAGGCCGATCTGGAGGAGCAGGCCAAGGATCGACATGCCGCCGCCGAGGCCGCCGAACAGCCCATTCCCGAACAGCAGGCCAAACAGCCCGGCCCCGATGAAGCCACCGATCAGGCCGCGGCCGAAACCACCCGAAAAGAAGCCGCCCGAGGGGCGACTGAATATATTTGCATTGGGAGACGTCATCGACCGCTCCATGGGCGCGGCCCTCGGCGCCGTGGGCGTAGCGGAAGGCGCGCTAAAGGTGCGAGCACCACGGCTGCCAAACGAAAAGCCGCTGCCNNGTTTTGTGGCGAAACGCCATGGGTTCATCCTAGCTGATAGTGTGCAGGCACCGCATGCCTGCCCCGGATATATGGGAGTGAATGGCCAAAACACAAAGTTTGTGCGTTCGCGCAAACCGGCAGGTCACGAGCCAAAAGCTATGGAGTGTTGACTGCCGGCACGGAGGCCGCACTCAGACTGCGTTTGAGACCCGCCGCCTCGTCCAGAAATTGAAACCGTGCCCGCGTGACCGCGCCGGAGCGAAAGTGCCCCCTGTCTCGAAAATAGGGCACGCCAGTTTCGTCCACCGTGGGGCAGCGATGATTATCACAAAGGAAGTCGAGCGGATCGATGAATTTCGCGCCGATGGACGACGCGAGGGATATCAATCGGCTTTTTATCGGTGCGGCTAGCTCCTCGAACGCATCACGGTCGATCGTTTCGATAAATTGCGTGTCAAGTCGCAAAAATTTCCGTTTTGCGAGCTCAACCGGAACATCCCAATCACCCCTTGGAGTCGCTCCGACGATGACAATTTCCGCACCGCGATTCCTGAATTCCTGGAGACGCGTGCGCAAGGAGGCAAGCGACGCATCGAGGTACGCGAAATATCTCGCCGGATCCCGCGTATCGACGCAAGAAGCCCCTTCCATGAAACAAATAGCGCCATCACGGGGACCAAAATAATCATACCAATTCGCTACCAGAACGATGCGCTTGAAATCCCTCGCTTCCACAAATTGCAATGCCTTATCGACGAAGCCGTTACAGTGCAGCTTGTCGTGAATCATTCGCAGTCCTGTGATTGGCGGACAGCCGGCCGATGTCAAAAAAGTAAAGGAATTCTCAGGATTGAGTTTCGCGTTTTCGACGAAGCGGCCAAAAATTTGCTGGGCGTAGGAATCACCCAGGAAGAGGACACCACGATCACTTGCCGAACCGAGCTGGCAGGGCCTCAAATTACCTAGCGGATCCATGCCATTACACTCACCCGGGTAAGACCAGTCTTTGATCGCCATATCATAGTCTGCAAACTTCGTCGGACCCTCTGGCCAGCGGTTCACGAATCCCTCATTGATAGTCACCAAGAATGCAAAACCCACAGTGACTGCTAGGGCGCCTGCACCAGCAAGGAGTCCAGGCAACCTTTCTGACGCCAATTTCTCGGCCGAAACCCTTTTCACTAACGACAGGAGAAAACCGCCCGAGGCGATGATCGCCGCGAGAATCACAATTTCGCATGCAATTTTAAGAGGCGTCGTCTTGGTAAAATCAAAGTAAACCGCCGCAACGGCAATGGGCCAATGCCAGAGATAAATCGAATAGGACCATTTTCCAATGGTTTGAATGATCGGGTTTTGAAAGGGCGACGCATCGGCCCGGTTGGCCGCAATGACAAGGCATGTGCCGGTCACTGGCAGCAAAGCCCAATAAGACGGCCACGGCAAATTCTTATCCACGAAAAATAACGATATGGCTATGAGCAGAAAGCCACTGGCAAGAAGAATGCCGGAATATTTTTGCTCACTATTCCTGAATTGCAAGGCGACGATCCCGCCCGCGAGCAATTCCCACGCCCTTTGGGGAAGCAAGTAGAAGGCCGACACTCTTTGCGGGTACAAATAGAATATGGCAATCGGATCATCTTGGGAAAACCAAATGCACAATAAAACGGACAAAATTGCAATAAACCCAAGAATCGGAACGATAGAGCGTCTCGTCCTCTCGAACCTGTAAAGTCCCATGAGAAGGACCGGATAAACCATATAGAACTGCCATTCCACCGAAAGGCTCCAAGTATGCAGGAGCCATTTGGTGTCGCTTTGCGCATCGAAATAACCGGTTGCTTCCCAGAACCGGAAATTCGAAAAGAAGAGGAGCGCGGCAATCGATGTAGAACCAAGGTAATGATAGGTGGCCGGTTCCAGCAAAAAGTAGCCGGCCGCGAGCAGTACAAAGCACATGCCAAGGAGGCCCGGAACGATGCGCTTGGCGCGATCGTAATAAAAGTCCCAAATACTGAATCTGCCCTTGGCCAATCTCCCCATGATAATGGAAGTCATGAGATAACCAGAGATTACAAAAAAAACATCGACTCCAACAAATCCGCCGGAAACGAAATCGACCTTGTAATGAAAGAGGACCACCGCGGTCACCGCGAGCGCCCTCAAGGCGTTAATATCATACCGGAACTTCATGGGCCCCCTCCCGCCAGTGGCTGATTCGGCGGAATTTCTGATCGAGCATAAAATGCGGCGCTGACCGTGTTAACCTGCCTGCGCGTCTCGCCGCTTGAAAACTTGCCGCTTGAAGTGATGACAGTGGCATTTTGGTTTGTGAACGAAATTGGCAAAAAAACTCCACCGAAGACCGAACCGGCCACATATCGGACATGAGTGCTACCTAGCAGGTGTCGTAAACTTGGCAAAATGATGGAGGGTGCCCGCCACGGACATAGAGCATNNATCGTCCAGCAAGAATAGCAGATGGCACCCGATGGCATCCGGTTGGCCGGTGTGTTAGAAGGCGCGCAAACCTTGCCGGCGAAAGCCTTAACGGCTGCCGGGCGGGGACATACGAGTGAAACGAACATGAACGAGCGGCGCGCTAATTTCGGATATGAAGACCTGATCGCCTGCGGGCGAGGAGAATTATTTGGGCCAGGCAATCCACAATTGCCGTTGCCGCCTCTCCTGATGTTCGATCGAATCACGGATATTTCAGAGCAAGGCGGCGCCAATAGCAAGGGCGTGATCTTGGCCGAATATGCGGTCAAGCCGGACCTCTGGTTCTTCGGCTGCCACTTCAAGGGCGATCCGGTGATGCCTGGCTGCCTCGGGCTCGACGCGCTGTGGCAGCTCCTCGGCTTTTATCTGGGTTGGCTCGGCCTCACGGGACGCGGCCGGGCGCTCGGTGTTGGGGAAGTCAAATTCTCCGATCAAGTCTTGCCCACCGTCAAACGCATCATCTATGGCGTCGATCTGAAACGCGTGTTCAAATCCAAACTCGTGCTCGGCATCGCCGACGGCTGGCTCGAGGCCGATGGAACACGCATCTACGAAGCCAAGGATCTCAGAGTAGGCTTGTTCAAGGCCGAGGCTTCCACCACGGCCTGAGGCCTTGGGTGGTCCCCTTTCGCCTTGCTGCCGCGCAGCCGCACCCAGGGGCTCCGAATCAAGCGGGAGTTTTGAAGGATGAGACGCGTCGTCGTCACCGGATTGGGGATTGTATCCTCGATCGGGAACAATACCCAAGAAGTGCTCGCCTCTCTGCGCGAGGCCAAATCCGGCATCGTAAGGGCTGAAAAATACGCCGAACTCGGCTTTCGCAGCCAGGTTCACGGTGCGCCAACACTCGACCCCAGCGAAATCGTCGATCGCCGCGCCATGCGTTTTCATGCCGGCGGCACAGGCTGGAACCATGTCGCGATGGATCAGGCGATTCTGGACGCCGGCCTGACATCCGCCGAAATTTCGCATGAGCGCACCGGGATCATCATGGGCTCCGGCGGGCCTTCGACGCGCACGGTCGTCGAGGCGGCGGATATTGCGCGCACTAAAGGACCGAAAAAAATCGGGCCTTTCGCGGTGCCGAAGGCCATGTCCTCGACGGCCTCGGCGACGCTGGCCACATGGTTTAAGATCAAGGGCGTCAACTATTCGATCTCGTCGGCCTGCGCGACCTCCAATCATTGCATTGGCAACGCCTTTGAGATGATCCAATACGGCAAGCAGGATTTGATGTTTGCGGGCGGTTGCGAAGAACTCGATTGGACCCTCTCGGTCCTGTTCGATGCGATGGGCGCGATGTCCTCCTCGTACAATGATCGCCCTGCCGTCGCGTCCCGCGCCTATGACAAGAACCGGGACGGTTTCGTGATCGCCGGCGGGGCGGGCGTGGTGGTGCTGGAGGAATTAGAGCATGCCCGCGCGCGGGGCGCGAAAATTTATGCGGAAATCGCTGGCTACGGTCTGACCTCCGATGGCTACGACATGGTCGCTCCTTCCGGCGAAGGCGCGGTACGCTGCATGCGCATGGCCCTTGAAAACGTGAAAACGCCAGTCGATTACATCAATCCGCATGCAACCTCGACCGGCATCGGCGATCTGAAGGAAATCGAGGCGATCAGAGAGGTTTTTGGCGCCGGTGAAAACTGCCCGCCGATCGCCGCAACCAAATCCTTGACCGGCCATTCTCTCGGCGCCACCGGGGCGCAGGAAGCGATCTATTCCATGTTGATGATGCAAAACGGCTTCATTTGCGAAAGCGCCAATATCGAGGAACTCGATCCGGCCTTCGCCGACATGAATATCGTGCGCAAACGCCGCGACGGCGTGCAATTGCGGGCTGTCTTGTCGAATTCCTTCGGCTTCGGCGGCACCAACGCCAGCATCGTTTTGAAACATGTCGATGCCTGAGGGAGCGGCGGCAGGCGGCGGCGGAGGCTTGATGCGCGGCAAGCGCGGCCTCGTCATGGGCGTCGCAAACGATCACTCGATTGCCTGGGGCATCGCCAAGGCGCTATCCGAACATGGGGCGGAACTCGCCTTCAGCTACCAGGGCGAGGCGTTCGGCAAGCGCATTGCGCCTCTCGCCCAAAGTCTTGGCGCGCCGCTCGTTCTGCCTTGCGACGTCGAGGACATCGACTCGGTCGATCAGCTTTTCGCGGCCATCGAAAAAAAATGGGGAGGCCTCGATTTCGTGGTCCATAGCCTCGCCTATTCGGACCGTGCCGGCCTGAAGGGCCGCTACGCCGATACGACGCGGGAAAATTTTTTGCGCACCATGCTGATTTCGGCCTTCTCCTTTACCGAAATCGCCAAGCGCGCGGCGCCTCTCATGCAACCGGGCGGTGCCCTTTTGACCCTGAGTTTTGCCGGCGCCAACCGGGTCATGCCCAACTATAATATCATGGGAGTCGCCAAGGCGGCGCTGGAAGCGAGCGTGCGCTATCTCGCCGTCGATTATGGGCCGCAAGGCATCAGGGTGAACGCCATTTCGGCGGGACTTATCCGCACCCTGGCGGGCGCCGGGATCGCCGACGGGCGTGTCTTGTTTAATTTCGTGAAGGCGCATGCGCCGCTGCGCCGCAACCTCGACCTCCCGGACATCGGCGGCGCCGCGCTTTATCTTTTGTCTCCTCTTTCGAGCGGTGTCACCGGGGAAATCCATTACGTGGATGCCGGCTATAATATTGTTCTCATGCCGCACCCCGATAGTCTGAAGGCAGAGCCCGCACCGCGATAATAGGCGTGGATTTGCGGCCCGCGCTTGTAAAGTGCTGCCTGCCCATGGTACTTGCGAATTACCTGTTGAAGGCTGCGGAGAGGTGGCTGAGCGGTTGAAAGCACCGCACTCGAAATGCGGCATAGGCGCAAGCCTATCGGGGGTTCGAATCCCCCCCTCTCCGCCAATCAGTAAGATTAGTCATTTGATTTAATTAAGAAATCAATTTTTAGCGCTCCACCTTTTCCACCCGCTTCCCCACCAGAAGCCAGAGGCTCAGACGGACGAGCGTTAGCATCTTGCGATAAGTCTCGCCCGTGCCGCGGCGCACGATCGACCGCATCGCGGCATTGGCCTGATTGGGTAAGCGAGATTCCTTCCGGTAAGCAATTGGTAAGCAGCCCGGGTTCAGCCGCGATCAGCGCCAGCAAGTCGCATGAGATAGTCTCCGTAGCCCGACTTACCGCAAAGGCTCGCGTTCTCGACCAAACGGTCACGATCGATGAAACCCTTATAATATGCGATTTCCTCTGGGCATGAAATCTTTAAGCCCTGGCGCCGCTCGAGAATCTCGACAAATTTGGCCGCTTCGAGAAGGCTATCATGGGTTCCCGTGTCCAGCCACGCAAAGCCCCGGCCCATGATCTCCACGGCGAGCTGTTCGCGTTCCATATAAACCCGGTTGACATCGGTGATTTCGAGTTCACCGCGCGCCGATGGCTTCAAGGAGGCTGCGATGTCGAGCACGCTGTTGTCATAGAAATAGAGTCCGGTAACCGCCAAGCTCGAACGTGGCTTTGCTGGTTTTTCCTCGATCGATAGCGCCCGCCCGCGCGCGTCGATCTCCACCACGCCGTATCTTTCCGGGTCCGCGACAACGTAACCGAAAACAGTCGCTCCGAGGGGCCTTGCCTGGGCAGAGAGCAAAAGATCCGGTAAGCCATGGCCATAGAAAATATTGTCGCCGAGGATCAACGCCACATGATCCCCCTCGACAAAATCCCGCCCTATGGTGAAGGCTTCCGCAAGCCCGCGCGGCTTGTCCTGCGTCGCGAAGCTGAGTCTTATTCCGAATTTGCGGCCGTCGCCAAGCAATTGCTTAAAGCGGCTTTGGTCGTTTGGCGTCGTGATGATCAATATATCGCGAATATCGGCCATCATAAGCGTGGACAACGGATAATAGATCATCGGCTTGTCGT
>PLUZ01000316.1 GCA_003162995.1 Methylocapsa sp.
GGGCGTGAGCAATTGCGATTTCACGGGCGCCCATATTGGTTTTGTTCCTCCCGGCAAACGCCTTCATTGGACATATGACGGCCTTATCCCAGTACGCTTGCGCGCATTTCGAAAAATCGCGGAAGAAACAAAGAACCATGATCTCGAACGCGGCCTCTATATCGAAGAACGCAAAGCCGAACGTGGCGTCTATTGGCATCAACTAGTCGAAGAGCTGAAAAGGGCACCCGAAGAACTCAAGAAGCAAATAGAAGATATCAATACACAAAAAAAGGATGCCTGGACTGAATGGCGGCTCCAGGTTGGGGCGCGCAACGCCCACAGGCTTGGGATCGCCATTAATGGAGTGCTGCTCGCGGTCCACGGCCTCTGGATCGTCCTTATGTTCCTCTACTGGGCACTTTCCAATTACGGCCGCAACTTCGTGCTTCCCTCCATATGGCTCGGTTTGAGCGTGCCCTTCTTTTACTGGCGTTATCGCGAAGTCCTTGCNNAGAGGCCGGTTCAGCCAACGCGGAAAAATATAACCACGCGGAGTGGATGCTGGCGCTTGGCAACGCCGTGCCTTTTGTCGGCCCCCTCACCATCGACAGTGAAATCAAGAAGTTTTTATTTTGCCCCAGCGGCGCTCTTAGTTGCCTGCCGCCCATTCCGCCGGAAGGGTTTCAATTCCTGGTGATCGGCCAGAACCTTGTTTCGATCATCCTCGTCTTCTTCATCGGCCTCGCGCTGCGCAATTATTTCAAGATCAAGTGAGGCCGCCTCTGGAAACACCTTTGCGGCCTCAATCACCAGGACGGAAAATAGCGCTGAGATCGCGCGCGCCATGCAGCACGCGGACAATCTCGATTCCATCCGGCAGCGCCAGATAAAAAATCACATAGTGGCCAAAGGGAAAGCTTCGGAGGTTTTGGCTCAGTTCTTCGCGTGCGCGGCCGATGTGCGGATTGCCCGCCATGCTATTGAAAATCTGGTCAAGCCTGTCGAGAAAAGAGTCGGCCCGTGCTTGGCTGTCCTCGGCGATAAAATCCCAGATGTCCGCAAGATCGATCGAAGCGAGCGGCCGTATGAGAATGCGCGGCATTGATTACGCGCGGTCGCCGCCTGCGCGATCGGCACGCCTTTTGACGCCCTCTTGTTTGATCTTTCCGGCATCCCAAGTCGCAGCCGGGCCGCTCTCTAGCCCGTCTTGAATATCGTGCCGCAATTGATCGAGCTTGGCCGCGCGCATGCGGTCCTGTTCCTCCAGCAAACGCAAGGCTTCCCGGATCACTTCGCTGGCCGATGTGTAAAGGCCCGACGCGACCTTTTGCCGGACCAACTCCTCAAGCTGGGGTGTAAGATTGACGTTCATCGCCACGGCCGCTTCCATTTCAAGGATGCGCCAAAAATACATCCCCGTCAGAAATTAGCAAATATTGCTAAAAATGAGCAGCCCGGTAGAGGCGCTACCCTCAAACATTTTGGTAAGATCAGCTATTTCCCTCAAACCCCAGCGCCTCACGCACCCGCCGCGAATAGCCATAGACGTCGGCGCGCAATTGCAACTCGCCCGATTGATCCACATAGGCCGTGAAATATTCAAGATGAACCGGCAGCGGCTTCGGCAAATAGACATATCGCTCCTTGCCGCCGATCAGTTTCTTGACCCGCTGCTCGCTCCAGCCTGGGCCCAGCACCGTTACGGCAAAGGCGAACGGATTATCGACCCGCACGCAGCCATGACTGAACGCCCGCTTTGATGAGGCAAACAGCTTGCGCATGGGCGTATCGTGCATATAGACGGAGAAATCATTCGGGAACATGAATTTGATCCGCCCCAGCGCGTTGCGCTCGCCGGGCGGCTGCCGCACAACAAGATGGCCGCCGCGCGTAAAAACCTCATAGCCGAGCCGGCTGAAATAATGGGGATCGCCGGCTGCTTTCGGCAGCATCTCCTTGCGGAGGATCGAGGGCGGCACATTCCAATAGGGATTGACGATCAGAAATTTCATCGTGTTGGAGAAGATTGGCGTCGGGGTTGCCTCCTTGCCGACGACGACGCGGGTGCGATGGATCACCACGCCGTTTTGGATAACGACGGCTTCATAATCGGGGATGTTCACATCGATGCGTTCTTCGCCGAGGTCGCGCGGCATCCAGCGCCAGCGTTCCATATTGGCGATGATCTCGGCTTCGAGGCGCGAAGACTGGGAAGCCTGGCCGCCGGACAAGGCCGCAACGGTGCGTGCCGTCAAAAGACCCGAAGGCGGCAGACCATTCGCTTTCTGGAAATCGGCGACCGCCGCCGCGATCTTCGTGTCATAGACCAAATTTTGGACCGCGGCCTCTTCCGTATCATCATGGCTGAGCCGCGCGCGAATGAGCGGCACGCGGGGATCGCGCATGCCGGGGCGCAGAACCGGACCCGCCGGGATCGCGGGATCATTCAAGCCAGCGGTGTGTCCATGGCGCAATTCGCGCAGTTTTTCGCGCAGTGCCGTGTAGCCCTTTTGCTGGGGATTGAATTTTTGCAGTTCGTCGCCAGCCCGCTCGCCGGCCGTCGCGACAAGCGCCAGAATAACGGCGGGATCGGCGACATCCGGTTCCTCTCCGATCAAGCGCGAAATCAATTGCGGATCGACCCTGACACCGCTCGCTTGGCGGCCGTAGGCGACGACCGCATCGGTTAAGGCAAGATCTGTAGCTGCGATCTCCTCGCCGGTGGCGGCGGAAAAGACCCGAGGAAACGCTTTGACGTCGAGCCCATCATCGGCAGCATGCTGGAGCCGCAGGATCACCGGGGCGGCCTCCGGGTTGGGCCTGCCATCGCTCCACCAGAGCGGCGCGAAATCGCGCATGGCGTAAAATGCGGCGATCGCCTCGCGCTCCCGGCGATGCAGGAGGCCAAGATGGTCGTGCAAACCGGACCGCGCCTCAAGCGCGGCTTTGAGGGCCGCATTGAGCGGGGGCAAGTTCTGTTGCGCGGCGGCGGCCTCTTCACTGGGGTTTGCGGCGGGCGGCGCGGCGGCGGCATCCGGCGGCGGCGCGGCTTCGTCGGGCGCGGGACTTACGATGTCCGTATCCGGATTAAAATGCGGGGCTTCCGGCAGCTCATCGAAAGACGGTACGCCATGCGCTGACGACATAGCCATGATGCCGGGCGATGCTCCCGCCGAAGGGGTGGCACGTGACGCATCTTCCGGGCGCGCGGGGGTCCCCGCAAGGCAAAACACAAGCGTCAGCACGGAAACGCCCAAAAACTCCGCCTCTCGCCATGGCGCACGCATCGTCTTACCCCTTGAATTCACGTTTTATTCCCGACCCTATCGCGCCGCGCATGTCCCAGAATATGCCGCCGCTCCAGCACCTTAACGCACGAACTCCTGCTTAAGCCTATGCGCGCGACGTCAAATCGGAATTATTTTTTCAGGGCGATAAACGATGCGCATACCGGTCACGCACGCGCTGCGAGCTTTCCGCCGTCCTCGCAAGCCGGCTCCAAATCTTGCGACACCAAGTCATAGTCCTTCAATTTCCGGTAGAGAGTCGAGCGGCCAATCCCGAGCTTGCGCGCCACCGCCGACATCTGCCCGTGATAATGGGCAAGCGCGAATTTTATCGCATCCGCCTCCAATTGATCGAGCGGGCGCGCGTGGCCTCTTGCGTCGAGGAGCGGAAGGACGTTGGGATCGCGCACCTCCACCCGGACGAACTCTTTGTCGCGGGGCGCCAGACTCGCGCTAGGGGGCGCCGCCGGGACCCGGACATCGAACCCCTCGACCCTTGCCGCGATTTGCGGAAACTCGGCGACCGTCAGTTCGTCGCCTTCAGCGAGCACCACGGCGCGGAAGACAGCGTTTTCCAATTGCCTGACATTGCCCGGCCAATCATAGCTCGCAAGCAAGGCAAGCGCCTCGGCGCAGATCCCGCGCAGCCGTTTCCCCTCGCCCGCGGCGAACCGCGCGCAAAACCGCTCGGCGAGCCCGGCGATGTCGTCGCGCCTTCCGCGCAGAGGCGGAATGGAGATTGGAAACACGTTAATACGATAGAAGAGATCCTCGCGGAAATGCCCGCTTGTTACCCGTTCGATCAGATTGCGATTGGCCGCGAAAATCAACCGGACATCGGCCTTGACCGGGCGTTTCGCGCCGGGCGGCTGAACCATGCCCTGCTGCAAGGCGTGCAAGAGCGCGGCTTGCGCGTCCATCGGCAATTCGCAAATCCTGTCGAGGAACAGCGTGCCGCCATGCGCCTCGACGAATTTGCCATCGGCGCCAAACAAGACGGCCTCGGCGCGATGCTCCGGCAGGGCGGCGCAATTGACCGAAACGAAGGCGCGCCCGCGGCGGGCAGAGGCACCGTGAATTGCGTGCGCGAAAATGTCCTTGCCGGTGCCGGGTTCGCCTTCGAGCAGCACGGGAATGGCCGATTTCGCCGCCTTTTCGCCTTGCCGGACGGCGCGCGCCATCTCGGCGCTTTCGCCCGCGATCGCATCGAACGGCAAGGTCCCGGAGGTTTGCCGGTCCAGGATGCGAACTTCTTCCGCGAGCCGAGCTGCGGCGAGCGCGTTTTTGATCGCGACTTGCAGCCGCTCGGGTCCCGCTGGCTTCACCACGAAATCCTGGGCGCCTGCCCGGATCGCCGCAAGCGCCGATTCGATGCCGCCTTGCGAGGCGAGGGCGATGATGGGAAGCGTCGCGCCCGCCTCCTTGAGCCGCGCGAGCACCGCCATGCCATCGAGGTCCGGCATGACGACATCGAGAATCAAAAGGGCGATCGGGTCAGTGCCGGGGGAGTTCAACCGGGCCAGCGCCTCTTGTCCGCTGCCGACAGTCTCCGCCTCGTAACCAAAGCGATGACAAAGGGTTTCGAGGAGCCGCTGCTGGATGGGTTCGTCGTCGGCGATCAGAATTCTTGCGGACATGCGGCCTCCC
>PLUZ01000441.1:0-433 GCA_003162995.1 Methylocapsa sp.
GCTCCTGCGACATGGGTTCGTTTCCGCACGAGTTTCCTGGCTATCGGCACGTGACTGACGATGCTGTGCGCCATTCCTTCGAAGAGGCTTGGGGCGCTAAGCTCGACAATGAGCCGGGCCTGCGCATTCCCAATATGTTCGACGCGGCCGTGGAGGGCGTCTTCAAGGGCATGTACGTGCAAGGCGAGGATATTCTTCAGTCTGATCCGGATACCAAGCACGTGTCGGCCGGTCTAGGCGCGTTGGAATGCCTTGTCGTGCAGGACCTCTTCCTCAACGAGACGGCAAATTACGCGCATGTGTTTCTGCCGGGCGCAAGCTTCCTTGAAAAGGACGGAACGTTCATCAATGCCGAGCGCCGCATTCAGCGTGTACGCAGGGTCATGAGCCCGAAGAACGGCTACGGCGATTGGGAAGTCACCCAATTGCTGGC
>PLUZ01000441.1:476-6440 GCA_003162995.1 Methylocapsa sp.
GCAAGGGCAAATTCGTCATCACAGAGTATTTGCCGACGGATGAGAGGACGGGTCCGCGCTTCCCGCTTCTGCTTACGACCGGGCGCATCCTATCGCAATATAATGTCGGTGCGCAGACGCGGCGTACCGAGAACAGCCGCTGGCATGAAGAGGACGTGCTCGAAATCCACCCGCATGACGCCGAAGTGCGCGGCGTGCGCGATGGAGATTGGGTCAGGGTGCAAAGCCGGGCGGGTGAAACCACGCTGCATGCGAAGATCACCGAACGCGTGGCGCCAGGCGTTGTCTATACCACTTTCCATCATCCGCTGACCCAGGCCAATGTCGTCACCACGGATAATTCGGATTGGGCAACGAATTGTCCTGAATATAAGGTGACAGCAGTGCAGGTATCTCCCTCCAACGGGCCGTCCGAATGGCAGGAGCAATATCGCGAATTGGCTGAGAACAGCCGTCGAATCGCCATATCGGCCGGCGCTATGAAATAATGGAATGGCAGACGAACAGTTTGCAGAAACTGTTCTAATAAGCGCCGGGAAACGGGGAGCTAAGGCTGAATAGCTTCGCCGAAAGCTCCGAGATCGGCACGCTGCTTTGCAACACTGGAACTGATTGGCTTCAAGATCAGGCTGCGCGGCCGCAGTTCGGCTTCGAGCCGCTGGACCTTGTCGCGGACCTCCGCCGCCGTCCCGATCAGCGAGTCCTCGATCATGCGGTCGAGCTTGAACCACGGAGTCCATTCCGGCTGCAGGGCAGCTGTCGCCGTCTGCATGCGCTCCAGGAAGGGCTGTAGAAAGCCGGCGGCTTCGTCGACCGCCTGCTCATGGGTTGGCGCCAGGTGATAGAAGCGGATCAGAACGAGCTTCGGATCGCCTTGCGGCGCGATTTCGCGATAAATACGGAGGGTGTCGCGCACGCTCTCGAGCGGAAACGGCGGGCCGGCCATGACGCCGTAGCCGTGATCGGCTGCGAGCTTCACCGTGTCGNNCCTTCGAAAGACACGCCGTCTTCGGCGAGAAGCTTTTGAATGAGGCTCAGAGCTTCGAGCGTCTTCGCGCGGCTGTCGTCCTTGTTCACGCCGAAATGTTTGTTCTGGATCGGGAAGGGGCCGCCCTTTGCGATGCCAAAATCAAACCGGCCTTCAGAGAGGATGTCGACCGTTGCCACGTCTTCGGCGACTTGAATGGGATTGCGAAAGGGCAACAGCACCGCCGCGGAGCCGAGCCTAAGGCGTGTCGTTTTCGCCGCCAGAAACGCCAGAACGGCGAGACAGGATGGGCTCGAAGCGTTGGGGTTGAAATGGTGTTCGGCGACCCAGGCTTCGTCGAAACCAAGCGTCTCGACGAGCTGAACGAGCTTCGTCTGCTCGGCATAGGCAGAACGGTAATCGTGATGAGGGTTCTCATAGGTGCAGAAAAGTCCCGTTCGCATCCTTGGGCTCCGTATCAATTGGTGAGATGTTGGTTTGCGGAGCCAATGGCTCCGGGCCTTGGTCGCCCCAACGAGGCGCAAATGAGCGACCATGCTCGGCAGATCTCATCACCTCCCGGGAGCGCTGCCCGATTTTTGAATGACAAGCTTTTGTATACCACTTATATAAACACATTATATAGTGTTAGAGAAGGGACGTAGCTGTGACGGATGTGCGGGCTGCCGAAGTCGAAGAGGCAATCAAGACTTGTGTGAGCGAATTTTACGGCAAGGCGCGCCAGGATCCCTTGCTCGGTCCAATCTTCAACAAAACAGTCGTGGATTGGGACGTGCATTTGCGTGTCATTGCGAATTTTTGGTCGAAGGTGCTGCTTCAGACCGACCGCTACAATGGCTCGCCCTTCGTGCTCCACATGAACTTGCCGATTGAGCTCGAGCATTTCGAACGATGGCTTGCCCTCTTCGAGGAAACGGTCAAAGCCACATTACCGGTGGAATATGCTACGAAAGCGCTCGCCAAGGCGCGGCATATGGGCGAAAGTTTCAAGGCGGGCATCTTTCCGTTCGTCGATAGTCACGGAAAGCCCGCCCGGCATCCGGAATGAAATGACGATTTGGAGTCAGAATTTTTACGAGTCAGGCCGTAAATTGCTTTCGGCGTCACAAATGAGACGAATTGCAGGCATAGGGGGGATTGCTCACTTACAAGGCGCATGCTCCCGCGAGCCGTTAACCAGGCTAAGATTTGCAGTCGGCCATTTGCGCAGCCACCCTATGATTTAACTTCCAGTATCGAACGAATTATGGTTCGTGAACCGGAGGACAAAAGAATTTCACGTGGCAAGAACTTTTCAAAAGAGCGTCGAGCGAGGCATATTCAGTATGGCGCCTTGCCCTATCGGATTGCGGAAACCGGTTCGCTAGAACTTCTTCTCATCACGACACGGCAGACCAAGCAGTGGATTATTCCGAAGGGTTGGCCGGTCAAGGGCCTGAAACCGGCAAAATCCGCGGCACGCGAGGCTTACGAAGAAGCGGGTATCCGGGGCGCGATCAGTGCGAAACCAATCGGAGCATTCTCTTATGACAAGCGCCTGGAAGAGAACGGGTTCACGGTTCCGTGCGAGGTGCGGGTCTTTGCCATGAGCGTCAGACGGCAGCTTAAGAGCTGGCCGGAGGCCTATGAGCGAGACTCAAGGTGGTTCGAACCTATCAATGCCCTCTCCGCGCTCAAAGACGAGGGCCTCCGCGACCTGATCGCGGTATTCGTGGAGAGGACGACTGGGCGTCCTTGCCGATAGGGCACGCCAGATAGGTCTCCGGGTTGGAGCTGCACTCCGATACGGATTTCAATTCAATCCATGGCCAAGACAAGCCATCTGGTAGCAAATAAGCTCAAGCGGCCATCGCTTTGATCGCGTCGAATGTTTCAGCCATTTCTCTGAGACTGATATCGGTAATCAAAGCTGGTACAAATACGTCGTCCCCTGCCATCCAAGCCTGCTCGGAAGTCTCATCGCAAAGAGCGATATGAAGAGCCTGATTGAGTTCGTAGCTCCCCCAAGCAATGCATGCATCGCGCAACGCCGATTGCATGGCGTTCTGCACAAGGCTTCGCACGGTCAGGTGCAAGGCGGAGACCGGAACCTCAGCTGTGCCTCCCTGCAAGGCGTCGCGACATGCCTCCTCATCATAGGACGCATGGCCGCGATAGGCCAAGGGGCGTACGGCATAAGCTGCGCAATGATCGTTTTCAATAAGGGGGCAAACCAGACTCGAAGCCATTCGTTGCCGTTGATCGAGACGTCTCGTCTCGCGATCCGCGGCTACGATCCTTCGTGTAAGCTCCGATGAGACTTTATTCGGAAGAGTGCGGATTTTACGCGCGAGATTCAGAATTTCGGGTGCTGTTGCGGCGACATGGATAGTACAACAGCTCGCGCATCCGCCATGGCAGGCGACCGCGGCATCCTGTTGCGCTTCGCATGCGACGCCGCTCGCGAAGCTCTCATAGGCCTGTCGCGACAGCTCTTCAATGAGATTTCGGGACTTGCGGCCTGCCGTGAGCGAGAGGCTGAAGACACGACTCATGGCCTTGAAAAAGACGATTGGATTGGAAGCATCCGGGAACGACATTCCCTCATCCATTCAGGTCAAAAAATCCGGCGATCCGCCATTACCACCAAGCGCCCTTGCGGCATGCCTACTCCGCGCTCTGGCTCAAAAAGCTCTGGTTCAAAATGGCTTCGAAGCAACTGCGTTGCAAGCGGAAAAAACCGCGGCCGCCCGCAAACGTTTGGTAATTCAGGGGGGCCCCATAGCGCAGGCGAACAAACCAATCTTGCCGGTGAAGGTGCTCCGGACATTGATCGATTGTGTTGACCTCGGCATTCGGATGAAAGCGCACATGAATGAGCACTTCGTCGCATTTCGCCTCGCCGCGACCAGCCGGAAGTGCGGATTTGGCTTGCGTCAGCGACACGACATTATTCGTGGCCTCTCGATTCTGCGCCCCGGCTCCTACAGTCATTCGCATTCTCCCCTTGGACCAAATCAATAAAGCCCGACGAGATTAGTAATATAAACATTTTACATAATGTGTCAATGCGGTGCCTGGGGATTGCGACAAAAGGCGTGGAAATAATTGCGAAGGGACGGGGAGCACGCCAATCGGTCCTCGCAAAAACCGGCGTTCTTTAGTTGAGCAATTCCGGAGACAAGCAAGAAATGCCTGATTTTCGCATATTGTCCGCGGCAGGCGCTGCACCTAACTTTGGAACGTTGCAATTTCTCCAGGCCGGCTGGGGCGTTCCTCCAGCAGAAATTGTCTTCGACGTATGGATTTTAAAATTGCTAACTGGAGATCAGAAACATGAAAATATCCGCGCGCAATGTCCTTGAGGGAACGGTCAAGGAGGTCAAGAAAGGCGCTACCACCTCGCATGTTCTTATCGATGTGAAGGGTTCTATTATCACCTCTTCGATCACGAATGAATCCGTCGACGAACTTGGGTTGAAGGCGGGCTCTAAGGTCAAGACGATCATCAAATCGTCCGATGTCATGGTTGCCGTTGACTAAGCCCTGAGGTCAACGCCGCTTGGTCTTTCAAAGCCCGGCGGCTTCCTTCGGGGCCACGTTGCGTTCGTGGCCCTACTTGCATCAATGAGGCGGGTGACGGGATGGTTTCCCATCAGAGCCGGTGAAGGGAAATATCCCCGCCTGGAAACATTGAGCCATATGGCTCGCCTGGGCGGCGGCCTGTTCGGCCTGCGGCTTTGGCAACGTTTCTCTTGTGCTCTCAATGAACAATTCTAGCCAGCGCTGGAAATGTTCGGGCTCAATCCGCAAACTTGTATGAACAGGATAGGGATGACCCTGGTAACGTTCGGTGCCAAGCAGCGAACGTGACCAGAAGTTCTTGATAATTTCCAGATGCGCTGGAAGGTCGGGAATCGCGCTGAAAATCGGTCCGAGCAGCGGATCGGCTAAGCCCTTCGCGTAGAAACGCTGAACGCAGTCGCTTATCGCGATTTCTATTGCCGCCCTCTGCGCTTCGTCCGAGATGTCCGGAGCATCCAATTGCATCTTCGCCTCCTCTGGCCTGCACAGTAATTGGGCTTGGTGCCGGTATAGTCCTCAGTATTCGTAGCTCATCGACGGCCAGTTCAGGGCCCGTTGAAATGTACCGTGCCGAA
This sequence comes from Methylocapsa sp., assembly GCA_003162995.1. Taxonomy (GTDB): domain Bacteria; phylum Pseudomonadota; class Alphaproteobacteria; order Rhizobiales; family Beijerinckiaceae; genus Methylocapsa. The sequence goes on from PLUZ01000441.1 coordinate 5,604, forward strand.
CCCTCCAATGTCATAGCCGCCGAACTCTTGCGCGCGCCGCTCAAAAGGCTCGCTGGCGCAAAAGCGAATGAGCTTTTGAAACGGCGGATCGAAATAGGCTTTGCGCCAGATCAAAAGATCGAACCGCTCCACGATCAGCGCCGTGAATTCGAGTTGAAATTGACGTGCACTCGCCTCGATGCCGAGACCGACGTCGGCTTTCCCGGCGGCGATGGCCATACCGAGATCCATCTCGGACCGCTCGACTGCGTCGACGCAGTGGAGGTCGCTTTTCCGTAGGCCTTCCTGTCCGAGCAGTTGGGCAAGCACCAATTCGCTACCGGCCTCCGGCTGGCGCGACTGAAAACGCAATCCGCGCGTGGCGGCGAGAGAGTCGATCGATCGGCCGGGCTCGGTTCGGTACATCAGCCCGCGCGTGCGCTTCGCCCATTCGATGAGCACGACGGGTTTATCACCGAACGACTCGCTGACCGCCCCGACATTCCACGCGTCTTTTCCACGCTCGGGGATGTGCAACCCGGCAGCGATGCAATCATTTTCAGCCGCGCGCCGCAGTCCATCGAGCGCGCCATCCAAGAATGCGGCGATGCCGGAGCGTGATTCGCGCAACGCCCATTCGAGTAGCGGATCATGTCCGCCAGCAATGACGACGGGCAGGATGGGCGCCGTGGCGCGCCCGCCTTTGCCGGGTTTGGTCAATCCTCCATTCGTGACAATCCATTCCTCGATCTCAACGCGTGGAAACAGAAGCTTGCCAGTGACACGGCGCACTGGCAGCGCCCCTTCGGCGGCCAATTCATAGACCTTTCGCTCTTTGACGCGGAGCATCGCGGCAAG
>PLUZ01000441.1:6535-9391 GCA_003162995.1 Methylocapsa sp.
AGGTTTATGCATAAATTCGGAGGATTTAACAGGGATGCGTCTGCGCCGCGGGCTTGGCCATCCATCCTTGAAACATGCTCAGAGCCAACGATGCGTCAGCTTACGGAACAAGAGTTTCCGGCCCCGCTAAGGGCCGGCGACGTCAATCTCAATTGCGCAACCCGGCGCATCACACGCTCAGGAAGGATCATTCATGGCAGTCCAATCGCGTTCCGATTGCTCGAATACTTAATGGAGACGCCTGACCGGCTCCTTTCACGGGCTCAACTCCTGGGAATGGTTTCGGGATCGACCAGCGCACGGTTGACGCGCACATCGGTCAACTGCGCAAGGCGCTTATCCAGGATGGTGAAAAAGACTCAATCAAGACTGTGCGAGGTTCCGGCACTCGCCTCATGGAAACTTTTGCCGGCGATGACCTGAATCAATCATGAGTTATAGGAGAATGTCTCGGCAAACACCGTCGAGGAAACGAATAGTTTCATTCTGATATCTCCTCATCCCGGAGTCTCAAATGTTATCACGCCGTTCCTTGCTGCTGTTGCCGCTTGCTCTCGAAGCCGCCTTCATGGAGCAGGCTTGGGCCAGCGATTTCATCGATTCCGCCGGGCGGTCGCTACGTCTCCCCGAGTCCATAAAACGCATCATTCCGGCAGGACCGCCTGCCGAGGCGCTGCTCTATAGTCTTGCACCTGAAACATTGGCCGGATTTATCGAGCCTTGGTCCGATGTTCAAAGGCAAGCGGGCATCGAGAATGTTCGCGATTTACCAACGATCCCGCGCCTCACACGTAAAGAGGGGGCTCCCGACGCGGAGGCGATCCAAGCTCTTCACGCCGACATCATTATCGATTACGGCTCCATCGACGCGCGTTACGCCACACTTGCGGATAAGATTCAATCCGCGACAGGCATCCCCTATCTCGTCCTCGACGGGAGGCTCACCAAAGTCCCGGAGATCGTAGAGCGCTTAGGCGCGATCTTACACCGGGAAGAGCGTGCCAGGGAAATCGCGAAGACTGCGGAGTTTGCCCTTCAAAAATTGGCACCGGTCACGGCGAAGACGGCTGGTGAGCGGGTCTCCGTCTATTACGCGCGCGGCAGCGACGGCTTGCGAGCAATCCATTCGGGATCGATTCTCGATGAGGGAATAGCGCTTGCCGGCGGACGCAATGTCGTTTCACCGGGCGATGGCGCATTTTCCGTGATGAGCGCCGACAAAGTAGCCGCTCTGAAACCTTCGGTCGTTATTCTCGCCGATCCGGCGGCGGCGGAACAGGGCGCGCCTTTGCGGCAAGCTCTACCGGCGGAAACGCGCTTTCTCATCGATCGCGGCTTGCCTTATGGCTGGATCGAACGTCCCCCTTCTCTCAATCGTCTTATCGGCGCTCTATGGCTCGCCTCACATCTTTATCCAGACGAAATTTCCTTCCCGGCCGATGACGCTCGCAGAATGAGCGTCGCTCTGTTTCATCAGGTCCCAACGGATCCTGCGATCAACGAAATGGTGCGTTGACGCCAATCATCCTGCAATGGCATCGGCGTTCTGTTCTCAGCAAAGACGAAAGACATGGATTTTCTGAAATGTGCCCCAAAACAAGTTTGACGATTGCGGCCACGCGACGCGGATTGGCTGTCCTGGCATTCGGTTTGGTGATTGCGGCCGTCACACTTTCTCGGCCGGGGTTCGCCGAGCAGCCGGCGGCTGCCGGCCAAAAGGCGACAACAAAGGGTCCCGTTGTCTTTGCCGCGGCCAGCATGAAGACGGCGCTCGACGCGGTCGCGGCGCCCTGGGCGGCCGAAACCGGCAAGACCCCGCCGATCGTCTATGCCTCCTCCGCTGTCCTCGCAAAACAGATCGAGCAGGGTGCGCCCGCCGATATTTTCATCTCCGCTGATTTGAACTGGATGGATTATCTCGATAAGGCCAAGCTGATCCGGCCGGGGACGCGACAGAATTTGTTTGGCAATGCGCTCGTTCTCATTGAGCCGGCGGATGCAAGCGCCGCTCTCACGATCGCGCCGGGGTTCGATCTCGCCGGCGCGACGGGCGACGGCAAGGTGGCGGTTTGCACCATAGCTTCGTGTCCAGGGGGAATTTATGCCAAGCAAGCGCTGGATGCGCTTGGGATCTGGGCAAAGGTGGAACCCAAGCTCGCGCAAGCGGACAATATCCGCAATGCGCTGAACCTCGTTTCACGCGGCGAAGCCAAGTTCGGCATCGTCTATGCGACGGACGCCAAGGCCGAACCCAAGGTGAAAGTGGTCGGCATTTTCCCTGAGTCATCGCATAGCCCAATCGTCTATCCTGTCGCCGTTGTCGACGCCTCGAAGAATCCCGACGCGGCTCGCTTCGTCGCTTATTTGTCGTCGCAGGCCGCAAATAAGATTTGGACCGAGCAAGGTTTCACAATCCTGTCGAAATGAAGCGCAGCCTCATCGTGGCAAGCATCTCCTGCAACGAACGCGTTCATAAAGAAACCAAAGGAGCGCCGCCTTGATCGATGTGTCGCCTACTTCCTTGGTCGATTTGTCGCCCGCCGAATGGACCGCGATCTTGCTCTCCTTGCGCATCGCCATCGTCGCGACGATCGCCGGCCTGCCATTCGGAATTTTTACCGCCTATGCGCTCGCCCGCTGGCATTTCCCCGGCAAGATGATCGTGAACGGCGTCGTTCATATGCCCTTGGTTTTGCCCCCGGTCGTCACCGGCTTCATGCTGCTCATTCTGTTAGGTCGTAAAGGCGTCTTCGGGCCCTTTCTCGCTGACATCGGCATTGTTTTGTCCTTTCGCTGGACGGGCGCGGCGGTGGCTTGCGCCGTGATGGGTTTTCCGCTCATGGTCCGCGCGATCCG
>PLUZ01000580.1 GCA_003162995.1 Methylocapsa sp.
CTTCACCCCGATGCAGATTTCCGGGACGCCGCGGCGTTCTTGAACGTCGGATAGCCGCCGCCGGACATCGACTTAGACCGTTGTGGTTGGTGGGGATCTGGACAATCCGCTGCCCCCGTTAGGGGCCGGGTTAGTGTCTGTGAGCATGATGTCCTCGTTGTCAGTTGTCACCCGAACCGCTCCAGCAAGCGAAGACGGCGTTCAGCTCAGTGGTGTGAAACGTCCTTGCATCCTGACCATCCAAATCGCCGGCGAACCGGCCGAGACGCCGCGCGCAATCGAAGAACCCGGGCCCCGGCAGGCCGCCACGCGCCTTGCTGATGGCGAGCGCGGCGATGAACGGGCGGTCCGCCGCCGCGTCCTCCTCCATCAGGCGCTCCAGGGCTTCCGTCACCCGATGGATGGAATGGGGTGGCAATATCTGAAGAGCGTTCGCCAGCTCCTGGTAGGTAATAAGGATTCGGCGCTTCGCGACGCTTTCGAGAAATGCACGCGCTCTTGCATGCGTCGGCACTCGATTGTCCTCTCCGAAAGTTCGGTATCGTCCGCGACAACGGTCACGAGACTCGCTTCTTGCCTCTTGCATTTAGGCATCATGGGCATCCGGAACCCAAACGAACAATTCTCGCTTCACCTGATCCAAGATACGCAACCCGTCGGGTTTTTGTGGCATGTCCAGCGTGTCGAAAAGCGACTTCGCTTTAACCGTTGCAGTGTCGAGATTCTCGGCGACTATCGAAATCCGATCTAATGTCGCGTGCGCCTCGTCGTTCGGCCCAGTGCGAAAGAACTTGATGGTGAAATTCATCACGAGACTGCTCTTTGCGTTGCGCCAAGCATACCACGGCAACGAGAGGTTTAGGGCATCTCGTTCCGTCGCTTGGCTGCTGATCTCCTCGAGATGCCGGTGCAAACTCAAAAAGAAGTATGGGTTCGCACCGGACAACCTCGTTACCGATGGTTTGTGATCTTCCGGGGCGGCGCTTCTCGCTTCGGATGTCTCCGTGGTCCTCTCTGCGGCACGTCCGCCCCTGTCCGGGGCTGGGTCATCGAGAGTGGGTCGCTAGCCGGGAACGTTTCGGCCAGCGCCTCGTCGAGGTTTGCATCCTCATCGGCCTTCTGCGCCTTGGTCTTGGCATTCTTGTTCATGGGAACTCCTCCGGTTCGCCATTCCACAATCAACCGGAAATTGCCGTCAGCGGGCGGGATTATCCCACCGTTCCTATCGTGTGAAAACGCCCATTTTACTATCAGCAAGTCAGCCCTTTGGACGCGCCTGCGATCCGCATATGCGCGCTGCTCCTTTCAGGGCAGGTCCCAGAGTTTACTCAGCTGCCCGTGGGTGCTTTGAACAAGTGTCGAGCGTCGGTATGGCTTCGAAAGGAAGTGTTAGAGAAAGGGCATATCGTGGCGCCAAGCCAGACCCTGCCGGATGCAATGGGCAACTGGACCTTGAGGCGAGGTTCAAGGACTCGCTGGGCCAATTCAAGCCTGTCGATCTCTGCAGGCAAGTTTATTTCGGTCAAAAGCACCCTCATGTCCAAGCAGTGCGAGTTAGGCTCAGCTATGGAACAGATGGCAGGCAGGAGAGCAGGCCCGACTACCCCACGATCTCGGGAAGCACGTCCTCCAGAGATGTCGGTGAAATCCGCAAGTCGTCGAACCCCGGCGCACCCGGCGATGCCACACTATCTATTTGCATGAGTTCGACCTGATTGCGCGTGAGTGGCGGCCGGGGCAACATCTCCGCGACGTAGGCGAGCGCGTGCCAGAGACCGAACGGCATGGAAACCAAAAGCGGCTTCTTACCTAGGTGCCGCGCAAGCATTTCGAGCAGCGATCTGTAGGCGTAGATGCGCGGCCCACCGAGCTCATAGTACATCCGGGGCTGGACGGTATGTATCGCCCTGGCGATCGCCTCGGCTACGTCCTCGACATGGGCTGGTTGCAGCTTAGTTTGGCCGCGTCCGAAGAGGGGAAAGACGGGCAGATGGCGTAACATTCTCGCGACTGGGTCTACAAAGGCATCGCCTCGTCCGAACACCACGGAAGGGCGAATGAGCGTCGCAGCAGGGAAGGCGTCGCGAACGATCTTTTCTCCTTCCCCGCGGCTACGAATGTACGGCGAGGCGGATTCCGCCTCCGAGCCAATGCCGGAAACGTGTATTAATCGCTCGACGCCGGCTTCTCGCGCGAGCCGCGCGACCCGTGCGGCGGCTGTTACATGTACGGAATGGAATGTCTCGTGGCCACCCTCCACATAGAGGCTCACGGCATTCACGACGCCTTCGACTCCGGCAACGGCAGCGGCAACGGAGCGATCATCATTGATGTCGGCATGGATCGACTCAATGCCGAGCTTAACGTCGGGGAAAAGCGCTGCAGTGCGTTCTGGATGCCGCGATGCGACCCGAACCGAAAAATCACGCTCAAGCAGACGCTGGACGACGCGGTGGCCGAGATAACCAGTCCCGCCAAATACGGTCATCTTCCCTAGTGCCATTGTTCCATTCTCTTGCCGATGCCATATGCCGCTTTCGCCGCAAGCTCACCAAAGTGGGCGGCAACAGTCGGTGGACGGCTGGTTACGAACAAGCTCTGCCAAACGACCGATACTGTAACACGCCCCGTGTCGAAATAACGCACATCGGAGAGACTCGAAGGGCCGCTGAGGCCTAATCGCCACAGCAAGCAGGCGACAATCATGATCCGCCAAGGCGATGAAACCGCGTAGGCGCGGTTTTTGGTTTAGAATACTTCGGAAAGCGGAAGAGGCGCTGCAACCCACGAAGCGTGTTATGAACCCATGGGAGATCTGGCTCTGGCCTTGGATAGCGGCGTCGGCCCTGACCCGGGGCGCCCTCGAGACCGGCCGCGGGTCGATGGAGGCAAACGACGGCGACGTGGCGTTGCCGCGAGTGAGCGAGCCGGAATGGGCCTCGCCAAATCATGTGACGAGCGAATTCGACGCGATGCGCGTGCGCGATTTTTCGGTCGCGCGGAGCAAGCAACGTTCCACTCTCGTCGTTGCGCCTTTCGCCTTGCACGACGCGAGAATTGCCGATCTGTCGTCGGGTCATAGCCTGATCGAAACGTTGCGTGCCAATGGATGTTCCCGTCTGTTTCTCGTCGAGTGGAAATCCGCGACCGCCAAGACAAAGCTGCGCACGATCGACAGCTATCTTTGTGATCTCAATGTCGCCGTGGATGACATCGGACCGCCGGTGGATTTGATCGGCTTGTGCCAGGGTGGCTGGCTCTCGCTGGTCTACGCTGCACGTTTCGCTGGAAAGGTGCGGCGGCTCGTGCTTGCCGGTGCGCCAATCGACTTGATGGCGGAGCCGTCTCTCCCTTCGGCGGAAGCGAGGATAACGCCCGAAGCGGTGATCGACGACATGATCCGAGCCGGAGATGGACTGGTTCTCGGCCGGACTTTGCTCGAACTCTGGCCGCGGGAGCACGACGAGTCCGCGTTCGTCATCGATGCGCTTCAGTTCCCAGGCGCACCCGCAAACGAAAAAGATCGCAGAACGGTCGAGACCTTCTTGCGCTGGCAGCGGCGGACGCTCGATCTTCCTGGGCCCTATTTTTTGGAAGTCTTCGACTGGCTCTTTCGTGAGAACCGCATCGCCGCAGGCAGGTTCCATGCGCTCGGCCGCCTCGTCGATCTGCGTGAGCTGCGCTGCCCGTTGTTTCTCCTCGCTGGCGATCGAGACTCGATCGCGACGGCGGGACAAGTCCTGGCGGCGGCGACGCTCACGGGCGTGCGGCCGCGCGATGTCGAAACGGCGATTGCCCCTTGTGGCCATCTCGCTCTGTTCGTGGGTCGGGACACGTTGAAAAACGAATGGCCTCGTATTGCGCGGTGGCTGGCCGAGCGACCCGTTCACGAGGGCAAATCGCCAGGAACGACGAGACGATCTCGGGTCGGTCGGATCCCTGCCCACTAGAACATGGTCCGCGAAATTGGGCACCGATTTCGCGAAAAAGATCATGTGAAAACAAAGACCTCAGAGATGCTCCGAAAACCAAACAGATCGGGACCATTTGTTTGGATCGTTGCTCTACCAGCTCTTTGGTTTTTGGGGCCGACCGATTCTGTCGCTTGGAACCCGTGCGTTAGGGTCGAATTTTCATTCCATGGCTTGGCATCATACAGGGGCGGCCGGTTCCACGACCTTCCGGTAGAGATGCCAACTCGAATGTGCCAGGACCGGCACCGCGACCGCGAGCCCGACGAACAGCAGCAAGAAGCC